>JARVJX010000020.1 GCA_029775995.1 Nitrososphaeria archaeon
TGCTATACTCCTTAGATATGAACCTGAATAATGCAGGAGGGCTAGAGGATCTTATCTTGCAAAGGCACCTTATTCCTCTTAAAGATCTTAGCCTCCTTAACCATCCTCACAAGGTAATCCAGTCCACCCATAGAGTATGGAGAGAGGGAAATAGAACAAAAAGCCTAAGGTTAAATAGAATATACAGAATGAGAACGTTATCTTGACAATCCCCTCTTGCTTTATTAAAAAATTGAGTTAATCGTTTAAAGTTTATTATATCATACTTAAACTTTCCTCCATTGTTTGAATTTATAAGGAGTCAGCTATAATATGCCTTATGATGAGTAGCTTCTTCGGTGAGTTTTCTTTATTCTAAAGTGGGACTATGAAGTAAAAGGGTAGCATTCCATATTAATAGTTATAATACTTCCTACCTTAATAATCCTTAAGGCTTAAATAAAGAATGCTCTCCCTCTCTTTTCAAAAAATTCAAAGAAAAATCCATATCCTTAAGTTTATATTTTTAATCTTAGATTTATTCTTAGCCTTATAAAAGCTTTGAGAATTGTAAAGAATTCTGAGAAAGCTAGTAAAAGTTTCTCCCTTTGTACTTTATATAAGCCAATCTAGCCTAAAAAGGAACGGGTTTCAATCTATAGCCTTGGAGAATGGTATAATCATAACTAAAAAGAGGAGAATAAATTTTGCAACACCCATGTAAAGCCAAGCTTATACAAGATGTTTTACATACTTTAAAGCAGAAAAATTGCTCTTTAAACCCAAATTGCACTTAGCTTCACTCTAAAGTTTATTACTAAGTCCCTTAACCTATCAGTATTGGTAAAGTTTTTTAACTTCCTTGAATTCCATCTCAAAGGGATAAAGTTTGGCTTTAAAAGTAGCCTTAGTTGGAGGAGGAAGAGTAGGCTCAAGATTGGCCAATATGCTCCAAAAGGAGGGTCATAGGGTTATAGTTATTGAAAGAAATAGAGAAGTGGCTGAGAAACTTGCCAATGAAAATGCAGAACTCATGGTTATCAATTCTGATGTATTCGATAAAACTGCTAATAAAGAAGTTTTTGAGGGGCATGTAGATGTTTTTATTGCAGCTACAAGTGATGACCAAACAAATATGCTTGCCTGTGAAATAGCTAAAAGAAGAGGAATACCGAGAACTATAGCTAGAGTTGTAGATCCTGATCTCTCTGATGTATTCCTAGAACTTGATATAACTCCTGTAAATGAAACCTTAGTTACCGTAGAAAGCATTAGGAGGCTAATCTCTTCTACTGAGAGGGAGCATATAATTACCCAAATATGTAATGATAAAGCTATAATTTTTAGAAAGGTTATAAAGGAAGACCAGGAAGTAGTAGGTAAGAACTTAAAAGAGGCTAAGCTTCTCAAATATTTAATCTGTATAGATAGAGATGGTGAAGTAATTTATCCTGAAGATAAAGTGATAATTAAAGTAGGCGATATCGTTTATGTGGTATCTACCTATGAAGACTTAGATTATATTAAAGAGATCTTAAAGTAAGATGGTTATTTTGAGAAGGGAAACGAAGGGTAGTCTAAATTTACTTGGCTTTGTATTACAGATAAACGGTTTTTTAACTTTGATTCCCATCATAGTGGCCTTTATCTTCAACGAAATTGACGCATTACCCCCCTTCTTATTTATGGGTTTTACCTTTTTGGCTTTAGGTTCCTTTTTAATTCCCATATATAAAGAGTTTGAGATTGATTTCATATCAGCTTGCTTTGCGATATTTTTGACCTACCTTTCCTTAAGCTTAATTGGTTCTTTTCCTTACCTGTGGTACAAAGATATAATCTTTCCAAAGCTCTCGCTAATAGATAAACTTGTAAACTCCCTCTTTGAAAGTGTTTCAGGGTATACAACTACTGGTTTAACCTATATAAATGATTACACTCAGCTTCCTAGATCTCTCATCTTCTTTAGATCCTTAACTCAATGGTTAGGAGGGATAAATATTGTATTCTTAACCCTAATGTTATTTATGAGTCCTAGAGGAGAAGGAATAAGAAGCTTAGCTGATATATTGGGCTTTGAAAGGATAACTTTAAGTTTAAAGGGCCTCTTTAAGGAGGTCATAAAGATTTACTTTACATATACCCTTATTTTTTTCATTTTGCTTACCTTTCTTGGAAATATACCTTTATTTGAATCTATAAACATTACCCTTGCAGGAATTTCAACAGGAGGCTTTTTGCCCATTAACAGATTAGATAGCCTCCTTAACCCCTTTTCCTATTGGATAATAACCGCTACTATGATGGTAGGCTCTTTAAACTTTACCCTTACGAGCAAAATCTTTGGTAGAAGAGTAGGGATAGTTTACCTAAGCGAATTCTATTTTTGGTTGATAATATTAGGAATAACTTCCATAATCTTTTTAGCAACTTCAGAAGCCTTCCCTGATAAATGGTTTCATTTAGTAAGTGCAGCTACTACTGGAGGATTCCAATATATTAATATTGGTGAGTTAAAAGATTCTCATAAATCGATTTTAATTTTTTTAATGTTCATGGGAGGTTCAGCCTTTTCTACAGCTGGAGGTATAAAGATTCTTAGAATTATTATAGCCCTAGGGGCTTTAAAGTGGTTCTTTGAAAAGCTCCTTTTACCTGAGAGAGTAATAACTCATCTTAGAATAAAAGAAAGAATTATAGGAGAAAGGGAAGTAATTCAGGTATTCTTTTTAATTATTGTAGGTATGCTTTCCTTACTAATAGGCACTCTAATTTTTACCTTATATGGATATAATCTAATTGATTCACTCTTTGAATTAACTTCGGCCTTTGCTACTACTGGTTTAAGCTCTGGCATTTCATTCATGGAATTACCTATACCTTTGAGGCTCATCTTAATCTTTGAGATGATCTTTGGCAGGGTTGAGATGATACCCTTGCTAATTTTCTTCTTCCTTATCTTTGGTCTAAAGAAGTGAGTTTAGAAATAGGCTTTCAAATCTAAATAAAAAATATCCCATGCCCCTAATGAATCCTAAAGCTAACAGAATTAAAGGAAAGCTAAATAGACGAGCTAGCTGGGAAGATTTTAAATTTTATGGCTTTGGCGCTGGGGGTGGGATTTGAACCCACGAGACCCTTACGGGTCACAGGCTATCTATAAATTCTCCAGGCCTGCGCCCTACCGAGCTAGGCTACCCCAGCTCCTCTTAACATGTATCAAAAAGATAAATCTAAACTTTTTTCTTGGAGCTTTTCCACATTCTTGGATAAGTTCCTGCTTTCATGATTACCCTCTCTATATTGAAGGCTAAACCTCTATCCTCGCTTATAATTTCTTTAGTGCTTTTAAGGGCTTTAGCTAAGGCAATTATCTCTTCCTTTAAAGTAAATAAGCCCACAGGTTCTCCAACTTCTATATTTTGAGATAGACCAGCTATTCCTGGAATGGCCAATTGAGCTCCATGACATATAGCATCAACAGCAGAATCCCTCACGTAAACCTTCTTCATATTAAAAAAGGCCAACTCAATAGGCTTAACTATTTTTCTCATTTTATCTTCCCTACCATTTTCCTTCCATTCATATAGGGCATCAAGAAGTTCATGTAAAGTAGTTAGTCCATCTTCCTCTTTAAAAGGAGAGACCTTTGTCCTCCTTAACTCTACCATGGTGGCTCCTACCCCTAAAACCTCACCTATATCAAAGATGAGTTTCCTAACATAGGTTCCAGCTTGGCATAAAACTCTTAAAAGAAATAGATTTCCCTTCTTTTCTATCAATTCCAATTCATATATCCTTCTGGTTCTTACAACTCTCTTTACCGAAGAGCGTTGAGGAGGTCTCTGGTATATTTCTCCTGTAAATTCTTGTAAGGTTTCTTGGAGCTTACTTTCAGGTAAAGAAGCATGTAATCTAGCTACTGCAAAATATTCTTTAGGTCCCAATAGTAGCACAGGTAAAGCCTTTGTAGCGTTTCCTAAGCCTATAGGTAACAATCCTGTAACAGGTGGGTCTAAGGTACCACTATGCCCTACTTTCTCTATACTTAACATCTTTCTAACCCAAGCTACAATTTGATGACTTGTAGGTCCAGGAGGCTTATCCAATAGTATGAGACCATAATCTAATAAGGCGTTTAAAGGTCTTTTATCAAAATAGTAACCGTAATTATCATCGGTCTCATCCTTCCTCAAAAAAATATAATTTATACTCATACTATTTCCTCTCATTAAATTGCTCTATAATCGTCATTACTATCTTTGAAACTTTTTCTGCATCTAAAAGATCTGTATTAATTACAAAATCAAAAACTGATAAATCTTCACCCAAATTTATTCCATAAAGCTTTTTAAATAGTTCCTTATTCTCTTCATCTCTTAAAAGGATTATCCTTTTAGCTTCTTCTAGGCTAACTTTATCTCTCATCATTACCCTTTCTATTCTCTTTTCTTTAGAGGCTTTCAACCAGATCTTTATAGCATCCTTGTAGAGCCAAGGTAAAGTATAGCTAGTAATTACTATATTGCCCTCTTTCAGTAAGTTCATCAACTTTTCATCTATTTTCCTATCAATCTCATAGCTCTCTTTCCTTTTACTAAGAAATTTTATACCCTCCTCTTTATCCCACCAATCTAATCCTCCTTCTTTATAACCTAATTCTTTTGCAAGCTCCTTTAAAGCATCTCCCCCAGCGTAAAATCTAAGACCAAATCTTGAAGCTATTTTCATAGCTAAAGTACTCTTTCCGCAAGCAGGCATACCTGAAATTATTATGGGCAACATTTTAAGGATTTATATCAACTTTCAAGAGCTTTACTATTAGGGAGCTGAAGGCAAAGGAGACTATAAGATACCACCACCATAAATTAAGTTCTGGACCAATGGTAAAGAAGATCAAGGGTATGGGAATGGGAGATAAAGCCACTATGGTTTCAAGACCTATTAAACTGCTCATAAGGTACCAGAGAAGAAAGAAGGGTATAATAAAGAATATGGTAGGTTTAAGATTCTCCCACATTAAACTTCCCTGAACCTGAGCCATGACCTTTTCCTTCTTCTTAAGCTTTTCAATCTTCGCTTTATCCCTACTACTAATAGCTTGCCTTAATTCATCTCTCCAAGCTTTTAGCTCTATATTCATCCTTCTTAACCTCTCTACATTCGTTAGATACTTTCTTGCCAAGCCTGAGACTAAATTTACAGATAAAGCCATAAGAATCACTAAAATAGTTGAAGTAGGAGGCTTTGTATATTCTAACTGATATAAGATTTGGAGAATAATATTATCTATCATATCACAAATTTATTAAACTCTCACCTATTATCTTGGCTGCTTTGTCAACTTCATTCTCTCTATTCATTACCCTTAGCATGGGAGCTCCAGCTAAAGTGGCACAGGTACCTAAAAGTTCTCTTTCCATTTTTAACTCTTCCTCTATAGCTCTTTTGCTTAGAGTTTCCCTCTTTCTACTTGAATCTTTCTTTCTTCTTTTCAAAATTTCTTTAGCAGGGGCTTCAATAAGAATTATAAGCTTAGGTTTTAACTTTTTAATAACATCAAAGGGTAAGCCTGGAAGGTAAATATTACCACTCTTAATTAATAGGTGAGTATCTATGAGCACTATATCGCTGTTAGCTTTGCTTATCTTTTTTGCCGCTGAAATCTGTAATTCTCTTTGCTCTTGTAACTTAAGCTTTCTAAGCTCATCCCTATCTTTAACCTTATGTAACCTCTCAGCTTCCTCTAACATCAAAGTTCCATAGGTTAAGCTTTCAACCTTAAGGTCCTTTTCCTTCAAAATTTCCTTCACTCTATTCAATACTGTAGTCTTACCTACACCAGCAATACCAACTACCAAAACTCTTTTAGCCTCTACCAAGGAAAGACCCTAACCTTGGCATCATATCTTCTATATGCTCCCTCAATAAAAGTTGATAATATTGAATAATTATGCTAACCATTAAAAGAATACCGGTTCCACTACCAAAGGCTCCTAAAAGGTCTGCACCAGAAGCTAGTAAGCCTATTACTAAGCCCCCAATTATGGTTAAAGAGGGTATATACCTAGCCAATATGGACTCTATGGAAACTTCGCTTCTTCTAAAGCCTGGAATCTGAATCTTTGCATCTATTAAGCTCTTAGCAGCATCATGAGGAGATAAACCTCCAACACTAACCCAGAGCTTTGCAAAAAGAACTGCAAAGACAACTATAAATAGAATATAGGTTATAGCCCTTATAGGCTCTTGCATAGCAGCAAAAAGGTTTCCTGGAGAAGTTATATAGTATATTAGCCCTCCTGTGGGTTTAGTGGGATCATCACCATAGGTAGCTATCCAACTAAAAAAGGGATTGTTATTTCCTTGACCGAACCTTGACCACATAAGTCTTGAGAAGAAGAGAACATTAGCCATCAAAGCTGATGTGAGTATTACAGGTATATTAGATACATATAATAGCTTAATGGGATAAATTCCTGAAAAGCCCCTGAACCTTGTAGATGTTATAGGAATTTCAATTCTCATGCCTTCCATGTATACTATAGATAAAATGATTCCTATGGTTAAGATTAAAGAAAAGAGGCTAGGTAATCTACCATCTCTAAAAAAGGCTTCTCCAACATTACCATTTAAAGCAGCACTTATGGTAAAGGGAATTACTCCAAAGTATTCACCTTGAGGGTTTAAAGGTGAAAAAAGGTCCCACAAAATTTTTTGGGCTACTCCAGCCAATATAAAGAGGCTAATTCCGCTACCAATTCCCCATCCCTTTTGAACCAGCTCATCTAAAAGTTGAATAACCATGGTAGCAAAGAAAAGTTGAAGCAGTATTATTAGGGCAACGTTAAAAGTAATGGAGGGACCAAATACTCCTCCCAATATAAAGGCTGAAGCTTCAACTAGGGTAACCACTAAGGTTAGTATCTTAGTGGCTGAAGTGAACAGGGCTCTATCTTCAGGCTTCTTAAAGTCTAACCTGAGCATACCTGAACCTTTAAGCAATTGCATTATCAGCCCAGCTGTAACTATAGGTCCAATACCAAGCTCAACCAAAGAACCTTGAGCTGAAGCAAAAATAACACGAGCCATAGCAAATTGATCACTTATACTGCTAGGAACCCCATAAAGAGGAGTTTGAGCCATGGTTAAATAAATAACCAAAGCCATAGCCGTCCATATAAAGCGTTCCTTTAAGCTAAGCTTCTTTAGGGGCTTTTTTACCTCTGGTAAGATGGTGGAGGCACTTCTTATAAATCCAACAAAAAAACTCATTTAGGTTACCTCCTTAATTAATATCTCTCCTCCAGCTTTTTCGATCTTCTCCTTAGCCCCTTTAGAATAACTTCTAACAATAACCTTGTATGCCCTTTTTACATTTCCCCTACCTAAAAGTTTATCATAACCCAATTCTACTAAATTTATTTCTCCTTTCTCCTTCTTACCCCCATAAAGCCTGTAATATACATCTTCTAATTCGCTTAAATTTATCCATTTTTTTATAATCTTCCTGTTGGGAGGCTTAAAATCGTCCTTCTTATAATGATCTTTAGCATATTTAACGGTCCAAGTCCACTTATGCTTATGTAGCCCAGCTTTTCCTTTTCCTCCTTTACTTCCAGATTTTCTATGTTGCCCAACCCTACCCCAACCTAGGGTTCTACTACCTCTGAGTCTGCGATTCTTTCTGAATCTTGTAGGCATTTTTTGTATCTTCTACCCTATAAGCTTACCCATAACTATCTTTAATTTTTTTCTAAAGCATAGTTTTTACTATTTCAGGAAGCTCAGGATTCTTACCCAATACTCCTCTTTGAGGGTATAATCTCTTTGTATTAAATCCCCCCTTAGGCGAATTTAATCTGAAAAAGGGCTTTAATCCCTTAAGTTCCTTAAGCTTGACTTTTCCTTCACCTAAAGCTTTTGCTAAAAAAGATAGGTCCTTATAACCCCAAGCCTTCGCATCTTCATCGGTTAAGCCTTTATCCCCTACTTTCCTTCCTCTCTTTCTTAAAAGCTCTTCAATTATATTGGAATCTGCCTCACACCAGGCTATGTAATGCATACATTTTTTTAGCATACCCATATAGTTATCATTATCATCCACTAAAGTAGCAAAATTTTTTCTGTAAAGCCTAAGCCTCTTTAAGGTATTCTCCACATCTTCAGGTACATTAACCTGTCCTTTAATTCTTAATACCAAAATTGCCTTGCCCAACTTGCTATTCTCTCCACAAGCTATGAGTCTTCTTCAAAGCATCATAAATGGCATAGGCTAAGGATGATGTAGTACTTGTTGAACCATAGGTTCTTGTCCAAGCATCTTTTACTCCTACTAAATCTAAGAGGGTTTTTACACTCTCTCCAGCAACTAAACCTAATCCTCTTGGTCCAGGTATTATATCAATCTTTACACTACCTCCCTTTCCAGTTACTCTAAAAGGTAATGAGTGAGGTTGATTACATCTACATTCCCAACTACCACAGCCTAACTTTACAGGTATAACACTTAATAAAGCAGTATTGGTAGCTTTATCTATGGCACTTCTAAGTTGAGGCCCTTTTCCCTTACCAACACCAAACCATCCTTTACCATTACCAACAGCAACAACTGCAGTATATCTCGTTAATTCTCCTGCATCTCTCTGCTTTTGAACTATACCAGCCCCTATTACACTACTCTTTAAATCTGGGATAAGGGTCTTAACTATTTCTGGTTCTTTAATTTTATAGCCTTCAGCAAAAATCTGCTCTAAAGATGCTATCTTTCCAGAGGATACTAGCATTCCTAGCCTTGTTCTAGGAATCCAAGGCCTTTCCTCCTTTTCTTCTATAATCTTGCTCATTCCTTAAATCTCCCTAAGATCTCTTCTTTAACCTTATCAAAGTGTTGTGGGTAATCTTCAGGTTTTAAACCTCTTTCTAATAGCTTAGAGAATTTTTTAGAGTAAATTAACTCATCCTTCTTCTTTAATTCTTTAGCATAGGCTTGGATATGCTCACCTTTTACCCTACTTATTTCAGGTAAAGCCTCTTTATCTATAGAAAGAGATAAACCTCCATCCATCAAACCTTTTAAAACACAAGAAATTCTACCACCCTTTATGAACCTTCTTAAACCAAGGTAAGGTACAACTTCCCTTACTTTAATCTTTTTTGCTTTTAAAGCTGCTAATAAACCTACTAAATAGCATGCAGGACTGGATTTATTAGAACCTTTCCATCCATAATCTTTTAATTCTTTAGAGTTAGCAGAAACCAATACTTTATCTCCTTTAGTATGAACTTGAGCTATTTGTACCAATACATTTTCATCGCTAATTCTTATGGTTGAAAAGTTCTTCTTAGAAATCAGCAAAGCCTTTCTTTTTCTATAATTTGTTTTCCCCTCCCTTCTCCTCTTTAATAAAGGGATATGACCCAATTCACCACCTCTTAATTTGCTGAACTATTTCTCTCAGATGTTTTAGATTTCTTATCTGGCCTCCTTTAACCTTTATTCTTAACTCTTTAGCTTCTCTATTGGTAATTTCTCCCCTATCCCTCAAGATTTTGATATGCCTCCTTAAAGCTCTCACCTTATGGACCCATAGTTTCTTTTTTCCCATCCTTGCCCCTTTTGCTCCTTTCTTAGAACCTTCCCCTCTTCCTCTTGCCCTCTTACTTTTACGGTGCTCTCTAAATCTTCCCCTTGATATCCCCCGTTTCCTTTCTGCCCAAATTATCCCCTCTCTAATTAGCTGTCTAATGTTATCTTTTGTTATGGCATCCTCAATTCTATCCAAGTTTTCAGGATCAAGCCTTATCTTATTTACCCCTACTTTAAGAATTTGAGCTGCCATTTCTTTCTTCGAAGTAAGGTTCAAAGAATCACCTCTTCGCTAAAGGTTCAGCTCTCTGGGGGTTTAATATGGTTATACCCAATTCTTTAGCCCTTTCCAAGATTTGGATTCTTTTTCTTCTACCTACTGAGCTTGCTATTCTTGCTATCTGCCTTTCGGGGTCTAAAGCTTCTAAATCTTTCTTATTGTTAATTAAAACCTCAAATTTCCCCTTTGGATGTAATCCTCTTGCTACCTTTGGACCCCTATAACCTATTTTTACCCTCTTAGGCCAGCCCTTCACCTCTAACCTCATCTTATTGTCTAAGCCTTTAGGCTTCCTCCAAGATTCCTTTAACCTTTTATATCTCCAAGATTCCTCTCTAATAAATTCTGGCTTTTTCTCCTTTATCTTCCTTCTTAGCTCTAGGGCCTTCTTTAAATCTTCGCTCACGATGGCAATCCCTCCATCTTCTCGTAGATAAATAAGCCATCAAGAAAGACCCTTTGGTCCTTTCTCTTTATTTTTGTACTTTGCTCTATGTTGGCAGCAGTTTGGCTAACAGCCTGCAAATCTGTACCATAAACTAAAAGATCATCCCCTTGAACCCTTACCTTTGTATCTCCTATAATTTTAGCTATTCTAGGAGCTCTTTCACCAATGAAGTTTATGATATGAACTTCATTATCCTTTACTCTAATAGATATAGGGAAGTGAGCAAAAACTATTTTAAGCTTATAGGTAAAGCCTTTAGTTACACCTTTAATCATATTTTCTATTAAGCTTAAGCAAGTTCCTACTATAGCTTTATCCTTTCTTTTCACCCCCATACTTCTAACAATTACCTTATTACCATCAAGCTCCACAAAAGCCCTAACCTTTGAAAAATCCTTCTGAACCCTACCCAATGGTCCTTCAGCAATTATCATATCTTCTTTCTTTGCTAAGTTAACTTTATCAGGAATATACAAAAAGCCTTCCTTAAAGCTCTTCTTAAGTTCAGTAGACATAGCCAAGGAGCCTACCACCTAGATTCTTTTCTTGAGCCTCTATTTGGGACATAACTCCTTTAGGAGTACTTATTATAAGTATTCCTATTCCTATAGCTGGTAAGTATTGCCTTTCCCATTTTGAATATTCATCTTTTTTAACAGGGAACCTTGGAGAAATTACTCCACATTTGGTTATCTTTCCTAACAATTGAACCCTAAATTTTCCAGATAAACCATCATCTATGAGCTCAAATTCCCCAATATATTTAGCCCTTTGCATAACCTTCAAAACTTCACTACAGAGTTTAGAAGCTGGTATTACAATACACTCCTTCTTATATCTCATCTCGTTATTTAAAATGGTTGAGAAAAGGTTAGCTAAAGGATCTTTTGCTGGCATTTCTCTCACTCATATTTTTTAAAACCTATCTTTTCAGCTACTTCTCTAAAGCACTGCCTACAGAGCATAAGGTTGTATTTTTGAATGAGGGCATTATATTGTCCACATCTTTTACAATAGCGGGAGCCCTTTCCAAACTTTCTAGGTTTACCATATCTGACCTTCAATAAACCTCAACTCCTAAAGCTTTAAAGAAACTTATGGCATCTTCCTTACTAACCCTATGTTTTTTTCCTATTTTTTTCTTTGCTCTCTTCCTTTCTCTAATCCTATAGCCTACTCTAACCAGAGAGATACAAACATCCATTCCAAAGATGCCCAAATTTGGGTCGTACTTCATTCCAGGTATATCAAGATGCTCTTTTATGCCAAAGGATATATTTCCATTATCATCAAAGCTGGAAGATGGAAGCCTCATATTCTTAACCAAAAGCAACTTCTTTAAAATCTTCAAAGCCTTCTCCTTTCTTAAGGTAACTATAACAGCAATAGGTTCTTTTTTATGTATTCCAAAGTCTCTTATGGTCTTCTTAGCCCTTTTCTCACAGGGCTTTTGATTAGCAATTAACTCCAATACTTTTTTAGCTCTTTCTAAGGGTTCTCCAGATTTTCCAACACCTATGTTCAAAACTATCTTACCAATTTTTACCATCCTATTAGGATTCTCTTTTATTTCTTGTTGCTGCATCATTCTTTCTCCTCACCCTCTAACTTTGATCTTCTCCATTTATCGTCCAAGTTCAAGGCAGTTATCATTACTTTAGATGCATGAATCTTAATGGGTATTGTTCCACCTCTAACCTTTTCCTTTGTAACTCCTTCAACGGCCAATCTTCCTTTAGATCTAAAGACCCTAACGACCTTTCCCTCAATCCCTTTAAATTCACCTCTCATTATCTTTACTATATCACCTTTTCTTACACTAAAACTTCTTCTACCATACTTTTCTCTCAAATCCTTAGAAAGTGTTGCATGTAAAGTCCAAGAATCTCTTTTCTTCATGCTCTCACACTATCATAGAGGCTAAGTTAGCTATTCTAGCCCATTTTTCTGCTGCTTCTGAGGCTACAGGCCCCCTTATATCGGTACCTTTTAATTCCCCTTCAGGAGTAATTAATACTCCTGCATTATCTTCGAACATAACCCTAACTCCACTAGGTCTCCTAATAGGATACTTTTGTCTAACTATTACAGCATTATAGGTTTCTTTCTTTAACTCTTTAGGCCCCCTAAATACAACCACTTTAACTAAATCTCCTACCGATGCAGCTGGTAATCTAGATAATCTTCCCTTATACTTAAAAACTTGTATAACCTTTAAGGTTTTAGCTCCTGTGTTATCAGCGCAATTTATTACGGTATTTACTGGTATACTTTTGGTTATGTAAGGTCTATATTCCTCAACCCCTTTTGCTGATACAGCCCTAGATTTCTTTGGCATTATCCACCTATCTTTTCTATTATAACGAAGCTTACTGTCTTAGCTAAAGGTCTGCACTCAGCTATCTTAACTTTTTCTCCTTCCCTTATATCTAAGCATGGAGGCAAATAAGCATGTATTTTGCTTCTCCTTCTTTCGTATCTAAGGTACTTTTTTACATAATGTAGATACTCCCTTGTAATTACCACCATCTTCCTCGCCTTTTTCTTTTCAACTATACCCTCAAAGATTCTACCTCTGATACTCAGGTGGCCATGAAAGGGGCACTGCTTATCATTACAAGTCTTCTTTGGAAGGGAAACCTCTACACCTAAATTTCTCATATTTAAAGCCTCTTTAATCTATCTTCAGGTCTAGAGAGCAAATCTCTTCCATTAACATAAACCTTGGTGTTATCATCTAAATAAAATTCAAAGATATTAGGAAATTTTGGAATCTTCTTAATTTTACCATCCTTCTCTAAAAGGAGCATATTTTTAGTCTCATATGCAACTTTTCCTATTAAACCTAAGAGATATTTGTTAGGGCTATTATAGACTCTAACTTTTAAACCTATAAGCTCATGATAAATCAAATTTGAGGGGGTTATCTTCAAGCCTTTATCCTCCTTTCATTAAGAAGCGTTAAAATTCTGGCTATGCCTCTCCTATATTCCTTTATTAGCCCACTTTCTTTTCTTATCAACCCTCTCTCCGCTTTACCCTTTAAATTGGATAGCTCCTTCCTTAACTCTAACAATTTAGCTTGGAGTTCCTTCTCCTCTAGCTTCCTTAGTTCCTTCACCTTCAGACCCTTCAACCTTAACCACCTCTGGGGCTTCTTTAAATTTAAACTCTGGTACCATAGCCTCCTTCTTTGCTATTTTAACTTTTACCCCATACATCCCCAATTTTAACAAAAGATCGGATTTACCTTCCGTTGTTACTGTATTAGCAGGAAATCCACTCTTAGGAATTATTCCAGCTCTAAACTTTTCGTAGTGAGCTCTATCGCTTCTGAGCTTTCCAGATACGATTATCTCAGCTCCTAAGGCTCCTGCCTTCATTATAGAGTTAAGGCCCCAAATGGCAGCTCTCCTAAAGGCAATTCCCTTAGCTATAAGCTTAGTAATTCTATTAGCCATTATATGAGGGTTAAGCTCAGGTATTTCAATCTCTAAAACAGATATTTGAGGATTCTGAATTTTAAATTTGGTTGCAATCTTTTCTGTTAGGCTCTTTATTCCTACGCCTCTCATACCTATAACCAATCCAGGTCTTAAAACATATATTGTAATTCTTGGTCCTAAAGGGGTTCTTAGTATCTCACATCCTCCATAACCAGCTTCCTTTAATTCCTTAGCTAAAAACTCATCCAACTCAGAATTTCTTAGGTGAGTTTTGAGGAGCTCTTTTACAGCTGACATTTTAAATCTCCCTCGCTATTAACTCAACGTGAGTTAAGGTATTAAAATCTGGAGAAGCCCTACCAAAGGCTCTAGGAAAGTAATTCTTTACCTTTCTTCCTCTATGGCTACAAGCATGAATTATAACCAATTTTTCAAGATCAAAACCCTTATGCTCTGCATTAGCCTCTAAATTATCTAACAATTCTAGCATATATTTAGCAGCTTTAACAGGATATTTTCCAGCATAAAAATCCACAAGGCCCTTTCTATGAGGGACCTTCTTCTTATATCTTTTGAAGGGTACTGGACTTTCCTTTTTCTTTACTCGTTCTAGGATTTCTCTAGCTTTATCTAAGCTTAAGCCTCTAATCATATAACAAATCTCTCTTATGGCTTTAGGGCTAACATCTATTTCCCTAAGGCTGGCTTTAACATGAAGAAGGGGGTCATAACCTTGATAGCTGTATCCAAATTTAGGCAAAATTTCACCTCTACTTTAAGGGTACATATAAGCTTGATTTAGAAGCCCCTACACCAGGCTCTCCGTGAACTACTTTCTTGTTAGTTATTACATATTCTCCTAAATAATGACCTATCATCTCAGGCTTAATTTCAACGGGTACAAATTCTTTACCATTATGTATATGTATGGTTAAGCCAACCATGTAGGGTAGAATTATCATATCTCTTGCATGGGTCTTTATAGGTTTATTATATTTCCCTTCTTTAGCAGCTCTAACCTTCTCTAATAACCTTTTTTTATCAGGAGATAATCCTTTATTAACTCTGTTTAAACTTCTTCTTTGCCTAGAAGTTAGTAAATTTAAAATAGATTCAAAAGAGAGATTATTTAATTGCTCCACGCTGTAGCCTCTATACCTAAATTCTTTTGGCATTACTTTATCACCTCAGTAACTTTTCTCCTTGCCTTTTTCCTTCCCGTTTGCTTAGCGGCAATATGACCTACCTTTGCTCCAGGTGGTGCATTTCTACTAACCGTTTTATATTTTTTCTTCTTATAGGCCCCTCCAAAAGGATGATAAACGGCAGCCATAGCTACACCTTTTGGTATGGGATACTTCCTCCCTTTAGCCCTCATTAAATGGTATCTATTTCCAGCCTTCAAGAAGGGTTTTTCATCCCTTCCCCCTCCTGCAATTTGGCCTATGGTAGCTCTACATTTTTCATTCACATAAAGGGACTTACCAGAAGGTAATGTGATTAAAGCCCCCCTCTCAGTATGGGATACTAAAGTAGCTGATGTTCCTGAGGATTTAACCAGTTTCCCACCATCTCCAAAATTTTTCTCGATATTACATATGATGGTGCCTTCAGGTATTTTATATAAAGGAAGAATGTTACCAGCTTGGAGGGGTGCGTTAGGCCCCAAAAGAATAGATTGACCAACTTCTAATCCCTTCACAGCGGGAATATAAAATATTTCAGATTTAGAATTCTTAAGACTTATTTTAGCTAGAGGTTCAGACCTTCCTCTTTCATGCACTATATCCTTTACCATGGCTTCATAGGTATCGCTTAAAGGTAAGCGAGGATACCTTGCATCAGCTAATTTACCTACTTTTGGGGCTCTAAACTGGGTTCCTCCCTTTCCTCTCCTTTGAACTAAAATCCTCTTACCCATACTAAGCCAACCCTAGCTTTGATGCTAAATCGTTAGCAGAATATTTAGGTGATAATCTTACATAAGCCTTTTTCCCATATAAAGTTCTAGCCGTATTAACGGTGCTAACCTCAACTCCATAAAGAGTTTTAATAGCCCTTTTAATCTCTTTTTTGCTGGCTTCCTCATTCACCAAAAAGACTAACTTGTTTTCCTTCTCAACCAGGGCTAAAGTCTTTTCAGTTACATAAGGCCTTTTGATAATTTTAAGTGCATCTTCTACCTTCATCTTTTCATCACTCTCTTGTGCTTATACTTATGATTTTAGTTTCTTGAACTTTAAATTCTTTAGCCCTTATAGCTCTCCTCAAAACCAAGGGCCTCTTTACTATACCTACAGTTGAACCCTTCAAAATTAGGTAATCATCCTTTAAAAGACCAAAGTGAGGAAAGCCTCCCTTTGGGGTTATAGGGTTATCCTTCTCATTTGATACTAATAAGATTCTCTTATTATACTCGGTTCTCTGATGAAAACCTCTTTGACCAGCTCTAGCTATAGTATACATCACAGAAGCAGGCTTCCAGGGACCAAGGGTGCCTACGGCTCTTACGGACTTTCTAGATTTGTGTTGCTTTCTCTTTATACCAAACCTTGTAACAGGTCCTTCAAAGCCTTTTCCCTTAGAAACTCCTATGGTATCCACATACATGCCGCTCTTAAATACATCGGATACCCTTACCTCTTTTCCCATCAGTTTCTTTAAATATTCAAAGGCATCCTTTATACCCCCACTAACCCCTATCTCCATCATAAAGGGTTTCTTTTGAGATAAGCCTGCCAATTTTGGAAAGGCTAACACTATAGCTCTAAAGGTTGAAACCTCCGATAAGTGATCTTCGATGAAGGTTAAAGCTTCATCATCCTGATTTTTTATTCTCACCTTTCTTTCAAGTTCCTTTGGTAGTTTTTTAGTATAAACATCCTTTATAGCCTGCAAACCGTAAGGAGTTTTCCTATAGGCTCTAAAGCCTATAACCTGTATAGGGGGGCAGGAAATTACCGTTGATGCCAAGAATAAGGGTTTACCAAAGTTTGGACTAGATTTTCTATCATCGGTAATAATTGTATGAATGGTACCAGCTTTAAAACCAATAAAAGCTAATAAAGCTGGCTTCTCACTCAAAAGCTCAGGCCAAGACCTTAAAGTAGGGATAAGAGAGCCTTTCCTCATCCTAGGTCTAAAGGCTAAAGAACCTCTCCTTGGTGCACTTTTCTTTCTATGACCCAATTATCTACCCCACTTACTCATTTTACCTATTTTAAAAGTTTTCTTATAAGATTTAATATTGCAAGGGTACTAATTAAAGCCTCTTCAACTCTAACTGTTTCAACACCCTGATCAGGTAGGGTATTATAAATGTAGGGTTCATAATCCTTAATATTTATTCCTTCTTTTCTCATAATTTCAAAGAGACCCCTTCTTGGGGAACCAAAAACTAAAAGAAGAGAATTCTTACTCCTTAATCCATCGATTATTTCTTTCATATGCTGAGAAATATCCTTACCATACTTTGAAGTTAGTAGTAAGAAAGAACCTTCATGAGAGGAAAGGAGAGATTTCAGAGAAGTATAATATTTGACTTCATAACCCCAATAATCCTTAATCTCACTTTTATCGATTTTTTTTACATAAAGGTTGGGGAATCTTCCAAAGAATTTAACGTTTACGATACCTTCTTCCTTCTTTTTATCTTCTAAAGGAAAAATCTTCTCTAACCCTAAATCCACATAAAATTTCCCTCCCTTTTTAAAGGAATAGCCTTGCCTAACCTCTCCTTCTTTAATCTCCTTTAAGGGAACCAATAATTTGTGGTGAGGAGTTCTTAAAGGGGGCAATAAACCAGCAAACTTTAGCTCTTTTTCCTTTAGAAAAAGTCTCTTTCTTAGATATTGAGGGGTATTTTGGTACTTTAATATTTTCTCAATAAGATCATATTCTCCTTTAGCTTCAAGAAGGTCTCGATAGATGTTAACCCTTTCGACTCTGAAGATGCTTATAGCCCTTGATATGATCCCAAGCTTTATCGTCTTTTCTCTTAAATCGCTACACTCAGCTAACAAGCTATCGGATAGAGCTACATAGAATTTCATTCTCTATTCATTCATAGCCTCGCCCTATTAATCCGTTTCTGGGAATGTGTATTTTCATATACATTCTTATTAAGAATATTGGCAGCCTATTCCTCAGATGCTTCCAAGAAGCATCAAAGAATCTCTAAAAGAGGAGAGATTCTTTATAATACGTTCGCTCTTCGATTCTGTACTCCTCTTCTACTTGTTAGAAGACTGATGCACCTTATCCTTCCCTATCTGTCCCAGACTTGAATAGTATATGCTGTAATACCTACATCTTTTCCGCTTCTCTTGGCTATGGTCCCTTTCCAATACCCTTCTACATAAATTGTAGACAGGGTTCTGTTAACTCTTAGTGAGAATATTCTACTTTTGATTTAACTTCTCAGCATCAGCTGATTTCATCAGCAACATGTAGCTTCACATGAGGGGCACATATAATGGTTGAACCATAAAGGCCTCTTTGAACCAGAATATTCTGTTTTGCTGTAACTCCTGTCAGTCTTATCCAGCCATAACTCAGCCTTCTTTTATTTTCCCTCTTTTACTGGTATCTCTTACCTTTTATTCTGGAGCCTTATTCTAGCTTTTAGTATCAGAATACGTGGCTAACCCTATAATAATTATTAGGGTATATAAAGTTACCAATTATTAGTTAACTAACTAAAAGTTAACAGGACCGCCCCCTTTATATACCTATTCCTTTTTGAAGTAAGCTATAAGATTAAGGAAAGGATTTAAAGAAGAAAATATGTAATCTTTGGGAAATGAATAAAATAGAGGATAAAGAGCTTGAAAGGATTCTAAGAAAGAAGATGATAGAGTTGAAAAAGAAATTAGAAAAAAAGGAAGAAGAACATAAAAAGGAGCCTAACTATAGGGAAATATTATTGAGTAGATTGGTAGATAAGGGGATAGAGGTTTTAGAAAGGGCTGAGGAGTTTTATCCTCAAGAAACTGCTCAGATAGTTAAAAATTTAGCTAACCTTATTATGGAAGATAAAATCAAAGGATACATATCTGGAGGAGAATTGCTCTGGCTCTTTAGGTATTTAGGTTTGAATATTACCATGGATACAAAGATATCGGTTTATGAGAAGGGTAAATTAGTGCCCTTTGCCCAAAAGATTAAGGATAAGGAAGAGGATAAATGAATAGGCCAATATAAAAAACATTCACTAAAAAGGTACTGTCAAGTTAAGCTTCCCATGCCCTGGTCCAACTCTCAGCTACTTTCAGCCTGCTCTTTGGAAAGCCTATGTTGAACTTTCTTGTCATCCTCTCATCTTACTGAACCAAGACTCTATAATATTCTTTCAAAAATTAAAATTGTCTTTCCTTAAGGTGCTGTTACCTTAAGCCGATCACCTCCTTTGCTAACTCTAGGAGTTTAAGGTACTCTGGTTGCTTATGTAGGTGGAAGAGCCTTATCCAATTCCTTACGTGCTCTTGCCTGCATTCTTTCTTTAT
>JARVJX010000021.1 GCA_029775995.1 Nitrososphaeria archaeon
GCTGTAGGGCTTTGTTGTAAAGATTATTTTATCTCCTTTTAAACGCATAGGCTCCTTCTGAAGCTTCAGGGCTGAAGCCTTAAAGGTTGGAGGTTTATTGTATTGGAGTCAGCCCTTCCCCTCTTCACAAGCCTCCTCCAAGAACGTATTATTCCACATGCCAATCTACAAGCCTATATACAATAATGAGTTGCAAATCCATACTTCTGCTTAAAATGGTTGTAGAGCGCTCTCTCAAGCTTCATTGGAGAGCTGATGTCGTTCTTTAAGGCATAAGCCATACATTCGTTAACCATTTGATTGAAGGTTTCAAGCAGAGGCTTGACATCGGCATTATGCTTGAAAACCACTGCTTTAGCCACTCCCATCCCTGCGCTCACCTCTTAGAATCTTCTCTATGTCACTTTTGTAATAGCGTAGTTTTCCACTTGGGAGACGAACCGCTCTTATGAGCCCCTTCTTATACCATAGCCATAGAGTCTTGTTGCTGACTTTTAGCATACTCCTAGCTTCCTTCGGTGTAATGAGTTCTTCGTATGACATCAAAGAAATATTAGAAATGAGCTAATATTTAAACGTAGCTATTCCGAAACTGCTGACTACGGCAAAACTTGAGTAAGTTAAAAGAGTCTAAGTATTAATAGGATCACTCTCATGATCTTTCACTATTTTTTAAAATTCTTGTTAAGTGTTTGACTTCCTCTTTTAAGTTTTTATAGTTTTCTACTAACTCTTCCAAAGAGTTCTCTTTTTCTCCTTTCTCTGATAAAGCTATAGGTAATTTTGTAGAAGCTTCTCCTTGCTCTGAATAGGTTAGTAGGTTGCTTTTATCACCTTTTTGAGTAGGCTTTGTTTCCCTTTCTTCCTTTATATTTGCTGTTACCCCTTTATTGCTTAAAACATTTGAAGTGAAACTTTTGAGGGAAGAAAAGGTTGAATTGAGCTTTATCACTTCTTCTTTAATTATCTTAGTTTCACTAAGTAGTTCTTTAAGTATGGAGAGTTGTAGTTCATCTTTTTTAATAGAATTGTTAAGCTTTTCATTGGTATCCTTTTTGTCTAAAGTTTCCCTATGTAGGCTCACTTCTTTTCCATCTCCATTCCCTCCTTTATTGTTACTGTTAACCTTTTTCCTTAAGAAGATTACTTCTAGGAGAACAACCAATCCAAATACTGTAAAAAAATAAAAGGGGTTTTGAAATATAGCCAAAATTTTTTCAAGTAATAGAGCTAAGAAGGGTTTAGAAAAAGTGATTAACGTAAATAGTAGTATAGTAATTGGTCCTAAAACTAAGATTAGATTTGTTGGCTTAAGACTTTTAATTCTCATCTCTCATAACCTCTCCTAAACGTAGTCTTTGGTCTCTCCTCCACGTGCATAACTTTAATGAGTAAGAGAGTTGTTCTATCCAAGGTTGATTCTTTTAAGTAGCACAAAGCCTCCCAGTAAGCTTTCTGTTACCATTCCTACCGCAAAAATTATAACTCCATTTATTAATAAGAAGAAGCCTAAATAAAACTGGAAGGTAAATTTTGAATCCCCCTTTATGAGCCATAGGGATAGAGTATTTCCAAGGGTTAGAGAGATAGAGATACCAAAGAAGAATAAAGTTATGAGCTCTGGAGAAATGTTGGCTATGTTAATAACCTTTTCACCTATCATCTTTCCAAATTCAATTAGAAGGTTTGCTATACCTTGAGTTAGAGTTAGAGTTGCAACCGTTGTTATTTGTAAGGGTATCAAGAGACCCTTAAGATAGCCAAATATCTGCTCCCTTCTTTTTCTTCTTGCTAGCCAACTATTTGCAAAATTAAAGCAAAGGTAAGCTACATCGGAAAACTTGCCACCTCTACTTAAAGATTCATAGAATACTTCAGTAATATGCTTTATCAGTTCACTTCCACTTTCAGCCTCCATAACTCTAAGGGAATAATCCATTCCAATCCCTAACTTTAGCCTATGATATACTCGCTTAATAAGGGGATTTAGCTTACCGTATTCATTATATATTATTCTACTTATTCCTATAGAAAGGGAACCTGTAATGGCTGCAGCCTTTCCTAGAGTCTTAATGAATAAAGGAAAATTATATTCTAAAGCCTTTATGTTATTAATTACTTTAGAACCCTTCCAGCCTAAAAATACAAGTAGTATACCTGCTATCATGAAAGAGAGAGGTAAAGGAATTAGGAACTTCCATATACCCATAGAGCTAGGAACCTTTAGAAGCCCAAAGAAATACATTAAAGTTGAGAAGAGGATTATTACAAAAGCAGCTATCGTTGAGGGTTTAAAGAGGCTTGAAAGCCTTTTAAGGACTAAGGGTCTACCCCTTAAGGAATTTGGTATTTCTTCTGGTGGTGCGCTCGAATATATTAGAAAGATGAAGGAAATTAAGGAAGATAAAACGCTAACAATCGTTCCTATAAGTAGAATATCTATGGAGCCTGCTCCAAAGGTAATAGCTGCTAATAGCATAGATACCGAAATAAAGGCCGTTGAAGTAAGGATAGAAGAGTAAGCATCGGATAAGCTCTTTAGCTTATCCATGGTTCTATTATACTCCTCTTCGTAAGTAAATATAAACCTCTCATACTCCACTCTGGCAAACTCTTGCATAGGAGCATTAATGCTTATAGCCTGGGAAAACCTCAAAAGAAAACCCTTGAACTTAGGTTCTTTACACTGTTGTATAGCTGATTTACAGGCTGCAATTTGCTCATAACCCCATTTATTTATCAGTGTATCTATTTTCCTGAAAGCTTGTGAAATGTATCCAAAGAACTGTGATCTACTTAAGAAGGTTATCAGGTCCCTGCTAGATATTTCTGCAGAGGAAACGCAAGCTAGATAAAGCATAAAAAAGGGAAAGACTTTCTTAGCGAGTCTAGTTTCACCTTTAAAAAATTTATCAAATTTAAGAAATCTATTATAGCTAATTTCTTGAATTTCCCTTTTCATCATACTTTATGACCTGTCTTTAGTAAAGCTAAAGCTCTTTCTAAACCCATCTTTGAAATAGCCTTTATGGACCTCCAAACTTCCCAGTAGTCGAATATTCCCATTTCAGTGAGCTTTTTAAATATCTCAGTTCTAATTTTTAATTCCTCGTAAATCTTACCTATATCACGAGTGTCTAAGCCCCTCATTAGGGCAACTTTATCCTCCAAAAGGTAACTATTTCCATCACCTCTAAAAATGAATTTGTCTGTAGCCGGATCCCAGCTGAAGAGTTCTATAAATTCAAATTTATTTTCTGTTGGCTCATAGCCAACTATTTCATTTACGCTTAAAACTCTCCTTTCAACCTTTCCTGTTTGAGGTATCCTTACAGCAGCTTGAATCAATGCTACATTAAGATTATCTATATAGGTTTTTGGAACCTCTATGGGTGATCCAGTGAGTCTTTGTATCAATTTTTCCACCGAGCCTGCATGAAAGGTAGCCATTACTGGGTGCCCTGTTTGCATAGCTTGAAAGGCTATGTTTCCTTCTTTTCCCCTTATCTCTCCAACAATTATATAGTTTGGTCTCTGCCTTAAAGCTGCCTTAAGCAAATCAAAGATGTTTATGGATGCTTGAGCCTCATCGGACTCTCTAGTTATTTCCCTAATCCAGTTCTCATGAGGAACAGAAACCTCTGGGGTATCTTCTATAGAAACTATCTTTGCGTTAGGCTCTATAAAGGCTGTTATAGCCTTAAGAGTAGTTGTTTTTCCTGAGGCTGTTTCCCCAGCAACCCAAACACTCATTCCCTCACTTAACATAATCCAAAGGTAAGCAGCCATAGTAGCATCCAAAGTTCCCCATTTAATCAGTTGAGTTATGCTAATGGGTATTTCAGAGAACTTTCTTATGGAAAAATTGCTGCCATTACGACTAACATCCCTGCTATAAACGATATTTATTCTGGAGCCATCTGGAAGAGTGGCATCAACTATGGGCCTTCTAAGGGTGACTGGTCTTCCAATCCTTTCCGCTAACTTGATTACAAATCTATCTAAATATTCATCCTTTGTGAAAACAATGTTAGTTTCACAGCTTCTAAAGACTTTATGCTCTACAAATAAGGGACCTATACCACTACAGGAAATATCCTCTAGGTAAGGATCTTTAATTACAGGTTCAAGAATTCCCATACCTATCTTTTCATTGATTAGCACATATTCAAGGATCTTCATGGTTTCCTCATTAACAGCTATCCTATCAAAGCTTCCCTTGCCCTTCAAAAGTTTATATTCTCCAATCTTAGAAAGGGAATCATCGATCTCTACCACGGAATGGAGAAGTTCTAAGAGCATCTTTTTTTGTTCTTCTGTGTTTTCAAAGTCATGCTGCTCATCTATAACATAGGCCAAAGCCTCTTCAACCATATCCATCAAAAGGGATGTCTCATGGGGGATGGTGGGTTGGATTACATTATATATGGCCCTTCCTCCAGAAGGATTTGAATATAAGTGAATAAATACAGGATCTCCTATAGGGTAAAGAAAGTTATAATTATCTAAAGATCTCATATCTCTAGATAACTGGACAATATACTTTGGAAGCTCCATACCTTCTGATAATTTTTTGTGCAAGTAAGCGAGCAAGTGAAGGTTCTTGCTTGAAACTTCTTGAAGTTCCTTAGATAAAGTTGTAAAGAGTTGGCATGAATCTACTCTTATGGATAAGATATCACAACCATCGATAGCTTTTTCCAGTTGGGTGCTCATGCTTTTGCTGATGAGAAGGGTAAAGGCTTTATCCCTTTAGCTGGTTCTACTTCGAAGGCTACTCTCCTCTCTTGAGTTTTTGCAGCTCCCCTCATCTTATAGATATTTATGGTTCTTATAATTCTTCCTCTATGTTCAATTATGCTAACAATTATATGCCCATCAACAATAGACCTTATTCTGGTTAGTAGCTCCTTTTCAACCATGAAAGGATGAATAGAGACAAATATGGTTTTATTTAAAGAACCGGTTAAGTTTCTGCAATGAGTGAAGAAGTTTAGAATGTCCTTTTCCTCTGCCTCAGCTATTATATGGCTTATGGAATCTATTACTAATATTTCTGTTTTAACATTTTTTATATAATGGGATAGGAAATTTAATAGGTGAGCTGCCACTCCCTCATTCCATCTCAAATCCTTTGTATGAAGCTCAAGGATCTTAAATTTATTCGATATAAAATAGGGAATTACAAAAAAGGATAAAGATTCAAATTGGTTAAGCAATACTCGTGAAGCACATTCAGAGGTAACATAGGTAACCCTAAGCCCTCGCTGGAGGGCATCCCAGACTAACTGCTGAACTATAACGCTCTTTCCTGAGTCGTTTTCTCCCTCTACCAAACAAAAGGATGGTAAAGGAACATCACCTAATTGTCTATATAACTCTGGGTTTGCCCATTTAAGAGATGTTAAATCTTCAGATTCAGTTTCCCTTTTTGATTCACTCACTTTAAATCACCCTAGGTTTAAGAGAGTTATGAGTAAATAAAACACCGTTTGGTAAGGAAAATACAAAAGAGAAGAAAGCATTAGAGTTTGCCCTATAATATGGTTTAATGTTACCATCATTAAAGAGTATCTTTAAGGTTATAGTTTCTCCCTCATCCCAAGACCCAGAATTTTTTGATAAGCTAATGGGGTTTAAGATGTCATTTTCTGTGCTAATCAATTTCCATATAACAGGGTCTGAGCTTGATTGCTGAGCAAATTTAAAGGGAACCCATCTCGTAATTGTTTTTGATGGGCTTAAACCTTGAGCCCCCCTTGAAAGGTAACTTATGATTATATCGGTTTTAGGAAACTTATCATATAAAGTATAATCTCCTTTAACTTTCTTTAGTTGAACATAAATTTCAGATACAGTATGGTCTGGTAGACTAACTATAGAAAAATCTAAAAGCTCAATCTCTGAGTTAAGAATGTTAAACTCTTCTTTTGAAAGCTCTTTTGGATTATTTGAAACTTCTATAAGAGGTGCAAAGAGAGAGAAGGTATAGTTTATTACATTTGTTAGTAAGAGGCTCATAAAAACAAAAGCAGCCAAGGTTGCAAAGCCACCCACTTTAACCACCTAAGTAAGTAAAAGAAGTCTTTACACCATTGGGAAGGGAAAAAGTCATTATAAGTGGTTTATCTTGGTTAATAGCATAGCTTGAAGAAAATTGAACTTCAATCTCAATTTGTTCATTAGGATCCCAATGTCCACTTAAAGTTGTAAGCCTAATTGGATTTGAGGCTTCACCAATCACACCATCAGTATAGATATTTTTCACAGTCCACTTATTTTGGGTTTGTCTTTGTGAAAAAGGAATTCTTAGAGCTAATTTTACATTTGCAGTATTAGTATAATCGAGTATGAGATCAATTTTGTAAAATTCGCTCGCTCTAATGGAGTAACTACCTATGTTAGAGATTTTAGCCGTAAAAACTGTGCCACCTTGCTTAATTTGCACATTATCTATGCGTATTTTACTTTTCAATTCTTTCTCAAATAAGAGTGAGTGTTCACTTAGAGATTCAAAGGATTGAGAAGAAGCTTCTAAATTCATGGTGAAGGTAGAGGTTATCATAGATAGCAATAATCCTATAACAAAGGTAACACCAATTAAAGTTCCAAAGCCCGACATTTCATCACCTAAAGAGAGAAGGTATATTCATCTTCAGTCCCTGCGTAAGTAACTATTCTTATCACATAATCTCCTACAGAAAGATTAGATACCCATGTTATAACTACCTTTATGGTTTCCTTAGGGTCCCATCTACCATCAGAATCCAGATCGTTTTCAATACTTAAAGTCCACTTAGGTGTAGAAGGATCATTGTATTTAACTCTAAGATACTTTGTTATATTACCAAAGAATATATCAGTAGATTCTGTTATTAAGCTTAAGGGAAGAGATTTTAGACCTATATTCTTAACCCATACAATTATCGTATTATTTCCCACTTTAGCGTGAGCGTAAATTATCTTTATTTGAGTATCCATCTTTTCTTTATAACTATCTAATTGCTCCCTTTGAAAATCCTGAACACGAATAAGCCCCATGGAGAAGCTACTAACCAATATAGAGGCAGCTATTACCACTGCTATGGTAAGGTAGGCTTCAGATATGATTACACTGGACCCCAAATTTAATCACCTCTAAAGCTAAGGTGTTTATTTTCCCATACCTTTACTCCAAACCCATTTTGAGGTTAAATCTCCAAATTTGAAACCATTATATTTGCTAACTAATTTTGGGATTATCTGAAAGATTAGATCAGCCCTATTTTTTGATAAACGGTCGATGAGATATATGGCTATTAAATGATCTTCAACAGTAACATAACGAGGTTCCTCTAAATTTATCTCATCAATAGCGCTAACTGATTTCATTATTGTATCAATGGCATCTTCAATGACATTCACAATCTCTTTAGTGATCCAATTTTTTCTAAGGTAGCCTATCAATACATCCTGGAGGGTATTGCGCCCAAATATATTCAATAGTATATAAGCGCAGCTTAATGTGTTTGTATAGCTAAGCCAATCAGAATAGGATAAATCTTCAGAAGATTCCTTCTTTATAGTATTGGTAACAGTGGTAGGAAGAATTAATTCTACATTACTTTTCTTAGCATCAATAATTTTTGGAATAGTTTTAGAATCAGTTTTTTCTTCATCAAACTTTTTTTCAGGTTCAGTTTTTTCCTCTTTGCTTTTTTCTTCTTTTGACTTTTCTAACTCGTTTATAGGTAAAAACTTTTGAATATAATTAAAAGGATTTTCAAGCTCAGATAAAAGAAGGCGTAAATCCACCAAAGTTTTCTCGATGGGCTGTTTTATTCCTTTAATTTCCTTTTCCATTTTTTCAACTTTATCCTTCAGACTTAGTAAATCAGCTTGGAGGAGCTCTACATTTTTATCATCCAAATTTTTCACCTCTACTTATCTTCATTAGGTTGGTTAGCCTCATCATCCACAATGCTCTTATATATAGGGTCCTGCTGTAATTTCTTTACTATATCTTGAATTTTTGTTAACTCGGAAAGTTTCTCTTTATCATCTATAATCTCATTCAAAATTTCCTTCTTCTGTATTACCGAATTGGGTTGAAGGATACTCAGGATTTTTTCAGAGCACTCATTTATTGAATTAAAGGCTAAGCCTAAAGGAATATCCTTTTTAAAGAGAGAGCAAAGAATGGCTTCCTCACTCTCAAGCTTTATTACTTTTAATAGAAGGTTCCACTGCTCTGAGCTTACTAAGCTTAAGGAGAAGCCTCCAAGCTTAAGACTCTTTAATATGTCAGAGCTAACTATGTAACTCTTTAAGCAATTTATAGCCAATTTTTGATTTCCTTCGTATATGGGAGATGAAGCTATGATGAACCCCTGTGTATCTATGAGCTGACAACACTTTGCCAAAATATTTTCTCTAAACTCCTCTAATGTCTCTTGAATTGCAACTCTAAGCTTAGCTTTAGACAATTTCCATCACCTCAACCATCTTTGTTATATTTTTCAGATGTTGAATAAACTCGTGATTAGGTTGCCAAAAGGCCAACAACTTTTTATCTTTATTCTGAAAGATATCAGGATAGAAAGGGATCTCTTCCACTATAGGAATACCACAGTAATGCTCCATCTCTTCTATTATATTCTTCTCAACATCACTATTAGTGGCCATATTAATTATAGTCATTGTTTGTAGCTTGAACTTACTAAAAAGATTAAGGATGGCTTTCATGCTCGCTAATCCTTGTATATCTGGTTTAAAAACTACAAATATTAGATTGCTCACTGAAAGGGCAAAGATGGTATCTTCAGCCAATCCAGAATGGGTATCTATCATAAGATAGTCTAACTTCAAATGCTGCTCCAAATACTCAAGGACTTTTTTTACCCTTATTATGGGGTAACCATCCCTTAGCACCTTAGCAATTGAAAGCACATCATGCTTAGATGGTATCACATACAAGGAACCTTTTCCAATGATTCCTTTTGTAACATCCTCCAACTCAAATATTGTATTTAAGTTAAAATCCTGCTCTAAAAGGGCATCTGTTAAGGTCCCTCCCTTTAAAGAATCTTCGAATATCATACCAAGTGTAGGGGAAATTAAATCAAAATCTAATAACCCTACTCTTTTTCCATTCATAGCCATTACAGCCCCTAGGTTAGCTAATATAGATGTCTTCCCAACGCCTCCCCTTTGAGAATAGAAGGTGATTTTTTTCAATTATTCATCCCTTACTTTTTCCCAAAGTGAATATGTACTCACAATTTCCATTACCATTTAGTCTACACTTACTTTCTGTAATTTGAATGTTTTTTCCTGTGAAGGTTTCTAGTATCTTTTGTAGAAAACCCCTAGTAAAATAGCAACCTACTCCTCCCCCTTCCCCACTAATATAGGCTTTTTCAGCATTATCTACCATGTTGACTACTAGGAACCTTCCTGAAGTCTTTTTGGGCGAAATTTCTATCACATCAAATTTTACCAAACCTTCCATCTCCAAAAAGGTAGTGGCCATTTCAACCCAGTTTTCTGATATTATTGATGATATAGATAGATTCTTAGATAATCTTTCCCCTTCAAATTGTCCAAGGCTATGAAATACTACTGAAGCAATAGGACCTCCAAAGACCGCTATTAAGGATTTTCCTAAGGTACGATACAAATTTGTTACATGCCCTTCTTCCTCTCCATGAACCCTTACTCCAGCTAAGAGTTGTCTATATATTATATCTTTTAATGGGTTATCGGTTTCATTCTTTTTAGACAAGTCTATTTCTAATTCCATATCGCATATACTAACATTAGATAACTATTTGGAGATTTGTTTGTTATATTGTAATACTATTATACAGTTAGACTGTTGTATTAAAAAATTACATACACAAGAATTTATGACCTAAAATAATATCCTTATTAGTATGTTCGCAAAAAATAGATACCAAAAAAGGAAAGGGCTTACAGGATTAGAAACAGCGATAATTCTCATAGCCTTCGTCATAACAGCAGCAGCCTTCGCCTTTGGAGTATTGAACCTAGGTCTAACATCAACTCAAAAGAGTACTGATGTCATCAGAGCTGGATTAGGAGAAGCTTCCTCAGCCCTAGAATTAGATGGTGGAGTAGTAGTAAAGGGTACTACAAGCCAGCCCAACAACATTACCTTCACCATCAAATTAGCAGCTGGCCGGGAACCTATAGTCATAGATTCAAAGGCAGTCATATCCTATATAGATCCTAACAAATCATTCAACAACGTGTATTCCTCAACAGTAATTACCAAAGTAATAGGTGATACCGATGATATATTAGAGGCTGGGGAAAAGTGGGTCTTTACAGTAAAGTTAAATGACTCAGGTATGTATGGTGCCACAGTATCCTTAAGCCCTTTACAAAAATTCAGAGTAGAGATTAAACCAGTAACAGGCGCAGTTCTAACTATAGAAAGAACTATTCCTGCAGCTCTAGAGCCTGTGATGTATCTAGGGTAGGGGATGGAAAATGAAAGAACTCACGAAGGAGGGCTTGGGGGCTCATGAGTGAGGTTAACATTCTACTAGAGAGTGTTAATTCGCTCCTAGGAGTTCTCCTTGCCCTCTCCCTCCTTTTTTTATCAAGAATATTTATGGACACTAAGCTTCGTACTAGCTTTAACATTTTCTTAATGGCTGCTTTAATGCTGATCATAAGGCAAGCTTTAGCCATATTTAATGGGTCCTTAGGCTTTCCCCTTGAGATATTAACTACAGTCATGGCAGGGTTATTTATTGCTGGATTTTATAGTATGAGAAAGAATTTCCTTAGAATGCTTGTATGTTAAACGATCCTAAGTTAATTAGCTCTATAATGTTAGACTCAAAAACTAAAAGGGGTCAAAACGATTATGTTTAACCCTTCACCCAATTTTTTATTTTTGAACTTTGTGAAAATTATTTTTCACTTTTTTAAAAGGAGGAAATTTTTATGTTTAATATCCATGAATCTTATGCTAAAAGTATAGGCCTATCTAAAAACCAATCTTCTCCTACTGAAGAATTTTCCATTAAAATAACCAGTTATGAAATGATAAAAAATGAGCTTCAAAAGAAATTTGGATTGACTGGAAATGAGGCTAAGGTATTCTTATACTTATCTAGCAGAGAACCTCAAAAGGCTGGAGATATAGCTAGGGCTTTAGGGACTAATAGAAGTGAAACCTATAATATATTAACTTCTCTTCAAAGTAAAGGTATAATAACAGCAACCTTTGATCATCCCATTAAGTTCATGAGTATAGGCTTTGATAAAGCTTTAGAGATTCTTCTTCAGAACCAAAGGATAAAGTTAAGTGAAGCAGAAAGTACAGCAAGATATTTGACTGAGCTATGGAATTCAATTCCAAAGGAAAATGTAGAATATTATTCAGAGGAGAAGTATCAAATTTTAAGTGGGATAAATCAAATTTCAAATAAAGCCCTACAGCTTACAAAGGCTTCTCAAGCTTCCTTTAATTGTATGATCTCAGTTACGGATATGGCTCACTTAGACCTATTCAATTTCTCTAACGAGTTAAGGGAGTTAAAGGATAAAGGATTGAATCCCAGATTGCTTATAACCTCTGAGGTAGTAGATAGGGAGCTTATAAAAGGTTTTAATGATTGTATAATAAAAAAAGTTAACTCTAATTTTAGCAATCACCTGCCTAGATTTTTAATCAGCGATGAGAACGAAGTGATCCTTTTCTTAGCCAATGAAAAAAGCAGGCAAAAGGAACTAAGGGCTTTATGGACCAATTATAGCTCTATGGTAAAAGCCTTTAAAATTCTCTTCGAACAAATTTGGGAAGTTAGTGAAAGCTATGGTAAGCATTATGTCTATAAGTATACCTATCAGAAAAAGGTAGATGAGGAGAAGAAAATAGATAGTATAGCTTAATGGTGTTAAAATTAGATTTAGCAAAGGTTCAATTGAGATATCAAAAAGCCCCGATGTTGAGCATAAAAAGAGAGAAGGAGTTTAAAGATGCTTCTTTGGACCTCAAGCTAATAGAAAGAAGGCTACTAAAATTTAAGGAGCTTAAGAAACTTCTTAGGAAAGAGCTGGAGAATTTGAAAGAATTGGATAGTTTTGAAGCCCAAAGGTTAGCAAACGAAATTTACAGATTAGAAATGCCAGATTAGAAAAGAGTATCATGAAAATTGATGTAGTTTTACTCACAAAGAACAGTGTAAAGCCTTGTTTAAAAAGTGTGTAGAATCTGTTTATGCTAATTTGCCTGTTAATAATTTATTCGTGATTGATGGAAATAGTAAAGATGGGACCATTAAATTTCTTTCAAAATATCCTAATGTTAAAATTTATGTATTGGATGAAAATAGAACTATAGCAAGACAGAAAGGGATAGAATTAGTTAACACGAGTGGTTTATGTTTGTGGATAGTGATTGTATCCTTTCTGAAGGATGGTTTGAGAAGGCTAAAAAAATTCATGGAATAGAAAGTAGGAGCTATACAAGGTTATGACCATCCTAAATATAATAAAGCCATTTCAGATTTTAACGATGCTATGATAAGCCTTAGAAGGAAATTAAGAAAACATTCTTCTCCTTTGATACCATCTAAAGTTAGAGGCTTTACTGGTGATGTTTTAATTAGAAGCGAATTAGTAAGGATATATCTATACCAAGAACCCTACATGTTTATGAAGACTATTTTATTAGGAAACATATAGAAAATAAAGGTTATAAATGGGTTATAACTGAAGAACCTTTCTGTTTACACTTAAGTGTTAAAAGAAAGCCTAAAGATTCTTACTATGCTTCCTATATTGCTTATAAAATAGGTTTCATATCCTTAAGAGGATCGATAAAGGCTTCCTTTACCATATTTCCAAAGGTATTTTATGCATTAATTTTAAAGAAGAACCTTAAAATGGCCTTTTGGGTGATTAAATTTCAATTATACAGTCTAATAGGGGTTCTAAAGGCTAAATATTAAATATGGTTTCACTTTCAGGCTTCCTTTATCACCTTTCTTTAAGATTAGAAAACGTATTATATGGAAGGGGGATTAAAAGATAAATCTTTCTTACTAATCATTGCTTTTTTAAGCTCCTTTCCTAAAACTATCAGGAAAAAATATGTAAAGTTAGATAAACTTATAAAAAACTTTAATGAGATATTTAGCAAAAATCTTATCCTTAAAGTTAAAGGACTTTACTACTCTTCAGTAGATTTTGAAAGCCTTAAAGTTATCAATCCAAAATATGAAGAGTGAATTTGGGAATTTTTTAAGCCAAAAAAGGGAGAAATAGTAATAGATGTGGGAGCTCATATAGGAAAATATAGCCTTCCAATAGCCAATTTGGTAGGTAAAGAGGGTCTTGTGATTTCTATTGAACCTTACCCCATAAATTACGAAGCCTTAATAAGGGGAATAAAGCTTAACCATTTAAAGAATATAATATAATAGCCTTAAATATAGCATGCTGGTATAGGGAGGAAAGGCTTGAACTTTTCTTATCATCATCTGGTGGGCATAGTTTAAAATTTAAGAGTAAGAGAAAAAATATGATAGAAGTTCAAGCTTTCCCTTTAGATAAGGTTTTAAAGGATTTAAAAATTCAAAGGGTAGAATGGGTAAAGATAGATGTTGAAGGTTCATTGAATCATTTATAGCTATATACAACTGGGTGCTCATCAATGAGCTATCTTGCCATCATCAGAACTATAAACCATAAACTTTAAAAATAACTTTTCTCTATCTAAAAAGGAAATGGATGATGAAGATTTCTTTTCTTGGCTAAGGAGAAGAAGGCATCCCTTCTTTACAGATCCCTTTAGAGGTTTTTTTGATTTAAACGAATATTTTAGAGAGATGGATAAAATGTTTGAAGAGATGATAAGGCAGATAGAGGGTAAGGTTCCAAGAGAATTGGTAAGGGAAAAGAGATTAACTGATGGGAGAATAGTAAGGGAGATGGGCCCTTTTGTTTACGGTTATACCATGACCATAGGACCTGATGGTAAGCCTAGGATTAGGGAATTTGGGAATGTTAGACCCTCTCTCTCCCCAAGACCCTCCTTAGAAGTAACGGATAAGAGAGAACCCATAGTGGATATTATAGATGAGGATAAGAAAATTAAGGTAATAGCAGAGATGCCTGGTTTAGAGAAAGAAGATATAAATCTAAACTATGAGGGAAAAAGGCTAATATTATCAGCAGAGAGAGGAGAGAGAAAATATTATAAAGAGATAGAACTTACGAGCGAGGTTGATCCTGAGCAATCAAAAGCTACCTATAGAAATGGCATATTAGAGGTAATACTAACTAAGAAAGAAGATAAGAAGGGTCATAGGGTAAGGATAGAATAGGGATCACTTTATCAAGGAATATTTCAAACTTTTAATGGAAAAATTTATATTTAAATCTTAAAGTAATTGTAAGGAAATTTAATAAAAATTTTTGTCTGAGGGTGAATTTAATGAGTGAGAATGTTCAGAAGGAAGATAAAGTCGAGGGTTTAGAGCAAGAGATTGCTAATTTGAGGAATCAATTGGAGAAAGAAAAGAAAGATCATGAAGAATTAAGAAACAAATTTCTTTATCTTTCGGCTGATTTTGATAACTTTATTAAAAGAGTTGAGAAGGAAAGGCAAAGCCTCTTACTGAATGAGAGGGAAAGAATATTAACAAAGGTTTTACCATTAGTGGATGAGTTGGAAATGGTGCTAAATTTAACAAAGGATAAAGATTCTTCATTATATGAGGGAATAAAGATGATTAGAGATAAGTTCTTTAACCTTTTAAAGGAAGAAGGCTTTGAAGCCATAGAAGCCTTAGGTAAACCCTTTAATCCTAAGTATCACGAAGTCTTAGAAGGAGATAAAGGGGAAAAGGTGGTAGAGGAATTTAGAAAAGGTTTTATCTTTATGGGTAAGGTTATTAGACCTAGTGTGGTTAAATTAGAAAAGGTAAAGGGTGATAAGCATGAGTAAAGAAGCTTCAGAAAAAATAATAGGTATAGACCTAGGAACCACAAACTCAGCAGCTGCTATAGTAGAAGCAGGTAGGCCTATTGTAATACCTAGTAGTGAGGGTCCCACCGTGGCAGGTAAGATGTTTCCATCAGTTGTGGCCTTCACAAAGGATGGAGAACTATTAGTTGGGGAACCAGCAAAGAGGCAGGCTACTGCAAATCCTGAAGGAACCATCTTTGAAATTAAGAGAAAGATGGGAACAAATTATAAAGTTAATGTTTTTGGAAAAGAATATACACCAGAGCAAATATCAGCCTTTATATTACAGAAAATAAAGAGAGATGCAGAACAATACTTGGGCTATCCTATAAAGAAGGCTGTAATTACCGTTCCAGCTCATTTCAATGATAATCAAAGACAGGCTACAAAGGATGCTGGTGAGATAGCTGGTTTAGAGGTAGTTAGAATAATCAATGAACCTACAGCTGCCTGTTTAGCCTATGGTTTAGATAAGTTAGAGAAAGAAATGAAGATTCTTGTATTCAGCTTTGGAGGGGGTACCCACGATGTTACTTTAATGGACTTCGGTCAAGGAGTATTTCAAGTTTTAGCTACAAGTGGAGATACTCAGACAGGAGGTGCTGATGTAGATAATGCCATTATGAGTTACTTAATTGAAGAGTTTAGAAGGCAGCATGGGATTGATTTGAGAAGAGTAGGAGATAAGATGGCCCTATATAGGTTAAAGGAAGCTGCTGAAAAGGCAAAGATAGAGCTTTCAACCCTTCTTCAAACAAATATAGATTTACCTTTTTTATACTATGATTCCTCAGGTCCAAAGCATTTACATACAACCTTAACAAGGGCTAAGCTTGAGGAATTAGCCTACCCTATTGTGATGAAGACTGAAGATACTATAAAGAAGGTTTTATCTGATGCAAAGCTTTCTTTAAGTGATATAGACAAAGTAATTTTGATAGGGGGAATGACAAGGATGCCCTTAGTACAAAGATTTATAGAGGAAATAACAGGGAAAAAACCTGAGAGAGGAGTAGATCCTATGGAAGCTGTTGCCATTGGAGCAGCCATTCAAGGAGCAGTTTTAACTGGAGAGGTTAAAGATATTGTTCTGTTAGATGTCACACCTTTGAGCTTAGGAGTAGAGACTTTAGGAGGTATCTTTACAAAGATAATTGAAAGGAACACTACCATACCTACAAGAAAGAGCCAAATCTTTACTACGGCAGCTGATAACCAAACGGCAGTTACCATACATGTTTTACAGGGAGAGAGACCTATGGCAGCTGATAACCTTAGCTTAGGAATGTTTCACTTAACGGGCATACCTCCAGCTCCAAGAGGTGTCCCCCAAATTGAAGTTACCTTTGATATAGATGCGAATGGAATAATGCATGTTACAGCAAAGGATTTAGGAACTGGTAAAGAAGCCAGTATAACCATATCAGGCTCTACAAAATTATCTAAGGAGGAAAAGGAAAGAATGATAAAGGAAGCTGAAAAGTTCGCTGAGCAGGATAAGAAGAAGAGGGAGGAAGTTGAGCTTAGAAATGAAGCTGATTCCTTAATTTATACTGCTGAAAAGACTGTTAAAGATTTAGGAGATAAGATAGGTAAAGATAATATTGAAAAGATAAATAGTGCTGTAAAAGAATTAAGGGAAGCTTTACAAGGTAAAGATATAGAAAGGATAAAGGAGAAGAGAGACAATTTATCAAAGGTTCTTCAGCAAGCTGGTACAGTAATTTACCAGCAAGTAGCAAAGGAAGCTCAAAAGGCTGAAAGGGAGAAGGCTGAGAAAGGAAAAGGAGAAGAAAAGGTTAGAGATGCCGAATATAAGGAAGTAAAGGATGAAGGAAAAGAAAGTAAATGAGTTCAAATTCAAAAAGAGACTATTATGAGATTCTTGGGGTAGATAAAAATGCCAGCAAAGAAGAGATAAAGAGAGCCTATAGAAAATTAGCTTTACAGTATCATCCAGATAGAAACAAATCTCCAGAAGCTGAAGAGAAGTTTAAGGAGATTTCAGAAGCCTACGCAGTTTTATCTGATGATGAGAAGAGAAGGATATATGATATGTATGGTCATGAGGGGCTATCGGGAAAGTATACTCATGAAGACATCTTTAGAGGAGCCGACTTTGAGGATATATTTAGAGATTTAGGCTTTGGTTTTGGTTTTGATGATATATTCGAAAGGTTCTTCGGCTTCAGAACCGTTCAAAGACCAAAGGGAATAGATTTAAATTACAATCTTGAGGTTGAGTTAGAAGATGTAGCTAAAGGGACTTATAAAGATGTGGAAATTTATAGAAGGGATGTATGCCCTTCCTGTGGTGGTACAGGAGCTAGAGCTGGAAGTAGCCCTAGATTATGCCCAAGATGTAAGGGAACTGGACAAGAGCAGCATGTAAGAGGCTATGGTTTTGCTAAGTTTTATACCATTACTACTTGCCATGAATGTGGAGGTAAAGGAACTATCATCGATAACCCCTGTAGGAGTTGTGAAGGGAAGGGAACTGTTAAAGTTCTTAAGAAGTTTAAAGTTAAGATACCTGCTGGGGCTTATGATGGATTCACTTTAAGATTATCAAGGGAAGGGGAGTATAACCCTGAAACTAAGCTTTATGGTGATTTATATATTACCCTTCGGGTTAAACCCCATCCTTTTTTTATAAGAGATGAAGATGATATAATCTATAATGCTAAGATTAGCTTTCCTTTAGCAGCTTTAGGAGGGGAGATAGAAGTTCCAACCTTAGAGGGAAAAACAAGGGTTAAAATACCTAGTGGAAGTCATGGAAGAACCTTGTTAAGGTTAAAGGGAAAGGGGATACCCCATCTAGATGGGTTTGGTTCTGGTGATGAAATTATTAGAATAAGTATAGAAGTACCAAAAAAGATTTCTAGGAGAGGGGAGGAACTGTTAAGAGAACTTTGGCAAGAAGTAAAGAAAGATGGAGAAAGGTTATCAAAATCGTAAAGAGGGGCTTAAGAAATCAAGAAATAAACCTTTATATGCTCTAAAACAGTGAGAGATAGAATTGAAATTAGCAAGGACTTACCTTAATAGATTTAGAGAAATTTCCTCTAAAATAGCTGAGGCAGCTAAACATCTTCTACCAAGCTGCAAGCTGGGTCTATTTGGCTCATTGATCGATGAGGAGTTTTCAGATGTACTGATATAGATATTCTTATAGTTTCCGGGTCCTGTTAACTCTTAGTGGGCATATTCACTCTTTTGAGTTAACTTCTCAGCATCAGCTGATTTCATCAATGATTATAAACCTTCTCTCCTTTACCTTGAAGCTAAATTAATTTCATATACCTTCTTAGCCAGCTCCTTACTTTAGACTTAACTATAGGCTCAAAACTAAGCTTAATACCCTAGATACCTTCCTATAACCATAAACATTAGAAGATTGCTAATACCTTTATCTCTTTACTTTTTTAAGGAAGCTATCAAACTATTATATCCATTAGATATGAACATAAGTATACTATAAAGCTTTATCCTAACATTATATTGGGATTGTCAAGATAAGCCCAACTAATCTCTAGATTATAGAGCCCTATGAACACACTTAAGAATTTAGTCATCGATGATATGGATGCTCTAAAGGGGAAGCTATTATAAAGGGCTTTAAGCCTCCTC
>JARVJX010000022.1 GCA_029775995.1 Nitrososphaeria archaeon
ATAATAACTAGGTTATTAGTAGGTTCGTCTAGTTAAATCAGTCATAAGAGAAAGAAGAATAATAACTAGGTTATTAGTAGGTTCGTCTAGTTAAATCAGTCATAAGAGAAAGAAGTGTTACTTCCTTAAACCTTTAATTTTTCTGCCTCGCTCTAGCTGTTTAAAGCATAGTGAGCTATACGTGCGTAGCTTGCACTCCTAATTCCACATTGGAAACTTACAATTTTCCGTAATCGACTTAACATGCTTATCATTAAAATAATCATCGACCTTAAACTCTCTAAACTCTTTAGGTGAACAGCATATTAAATAAGAGTACTCGGAATCTGAGAGCCACTTATACAAGCTCGCTCTAAGCCTGTGATGCTCTAAAAGCTTAGGCTTATTACGGATAAACTTAACGTCATAAACACTTTTTCTGGACTTAGAGTAGAAGTCAGGTACCTATTATCGCTATATCGTCTAGGATCTTGAAGAATGTTCTTCCCTCCTCAACGTCGCTTGGGAGATACGCCTTAATGCCCTCTGAACTACCTCACCTAAGAGCAGAGGAGGCTTACGCATAAGTTCAAGCTCAAGTGGCTACGAAGATAAATATAACTACTTAACGAGGACGAAGTTGTAGAGCATCTTGCAAATATACTTGCAGACGAACAATTGCTAAGCGCACACTAATAGCATATCATAGGAGTATGATTCGTAGCCTAAGTTTATTGCGGCGTGCAAGTAAATATTCCCCTATATTACGTGATCTTGCTTCCTGCCCTCCTAGTTTTAGAGGACTGCTTTAGCTTTAACTTCAGTAATTTTCTGATCCTAGATTTAGCAATGAAAATACTTCATTTTGTGGCTATCTTTATCTTTTCAGCTTCCTTTTCAGCTATTTGCAACGAAATCTGCATCTCATATTCCCTCAGCATTTTCACGAGCGGGCTTTCCAAGTTGATCTTGTATAGGGTTGCGTTGCCTATCTTTCTTGAAACCTTAACTACTCCGTACTTTTCTATGTCCGGAAAGTGTTTATAAAAGGTCTGCTTGCTCATTCCCAAAGCCTCTATCACTTCCTTCTTTGTGAAGTCGAAAAGCGGGTTATCTAGGAAAAAGTCTATTATCCTCAGCTTTGGAGAATCCCCAAGCGTCTTCAGTAAGAGTGACTGGTATTCTTTCTTCGTATACAGTTCTTCTGGCATATTTATCTAAAGTTTAATTAAAAAATCAAGTATATATACTTTGACTTCTAAAGGTATTATAAGTGAACTTATGCCTGAGAGGGAGATAAGCTGTGCTGAAATCAAAGCTGACATAATGAATAGACTCCTTAGAAAACATTGTTGGGGTGCAAAATATCTTCCTATTGACACACTCGTCAACTGGCTTAGTAAGCAAATAAGAAAGGATGGTAAAAGGGTCAGGAATTGCATAGAAGAATTGGTTAGAGAAGGGTACATCTTGTTGCATAAAAAAGGTCAAACTGTTTCTTTAAATCCAGCAAGAGGTAGAGATATTGTAGAATATATCAAATCAGTTCTAAAGTCATAGGAAACTCATCCATCTTACTTTGATACCAGATTTCATAGTTCTATGCCTAACAAAAAGGCTCAGGATACCGGTAAGGAGAAAAAATAAAGCTAGTAGCTCTTGGCAATCTCGTTATTAATTTGCTTGAAGGATGCAAAGTTACTTCCTTAAACTCATTTCACTGAGAACTACCTTTATTTGGGCATACCGAGTTATATATGCATAGCTTGCACTCCCAATCCTACATTGGTGATTTCCAATTTTCCATAAGCGACATAATGTCTTTTTCATTAAAATCATCGTTGACCTCAAACTCCTTGAATCCTCTAGGCTAACAGTAGAGCAAATAGGAATGTTCAGCATTCAAAAGCCACTCATACATGGATGCTCTAAGCCTGTGATGCTCTAAAAGCTTAGGTTTGCATCGGGTGAATTTAACGTCATAAACACTTTTTCTGGACTCTGAATAAAAGTCAGGCGTACCTATGATTGCCGTATTACCTACGATTTTATGGAATATTCTCTCCTCTTCCACGTCTTTTGGAAGATATGCCTTAACGCCTCTTTGAACTATCTCACCTAGAAGTAAAGGAGGCTTACGCATAAGTTCAAGCTCAAGCTTAGGATAAATTTGCCTAAGCTCAGTCTTCCTTTTGCATGAAGTAAGCTCGTGGGCGAAGTAAGCCTTGAGTCCTTTACCTTCAAGCTCTTTACGAAAACCTTCTCTTCTAGAATTATATCTATACTCTGCATATTTTACTATATTTTCCATCAACTCTTCAATTATGCTCATGAATAAAAGAGGCTGAGATTAAAAATAACCAAGAATGTTTTTTGACTCGCACCTAATTAAGTGTAAATCCAGCCCGGTCCACAACGAAAATGCTCTTACTTTTGGATTTAAAATTTATAACCCAGCACTTCCTACTATCTTATAAATTGCCTAGGGGGAGAAAACGAGCAGATAGAAGCTTGATTTAAGGAAAGTCTATGGCTACTTTTGAGAGGCTATATCTCTTATGTCTGATGCCCTTGCTTAGATAATCTTCATGATAAGATAATCTATGTAGTCAGGAATCTTTACTATAACTGGTCTGTTAGCTGTTTGAATTGAAACGTTCTTGATGCCTTTTATCATAGTGTCGTCGGTTCTTATGATTTATTTGCTGCCTCTGTAGCGAATTTCGCTTCTATGAAATCCATGGAAACCTTTACTCCCAACTTATCCTACTTAATGAACTTCAAAAGTCTTAGGAATCCATATTTCTCGTGCTTCTCTTCCTTCTCAACCTCAAAGTCGCCAATAATCTTATTTATCTTGTCTATAGTCCACCCCTCGCCTTTTCTGCATGATGGAATAACAGTCTCTGGTGAATCTTGAGAATGGGATGAATTCTCTTAATACATATTCACCACCAGTAACAATGTCAGGATTTATGAAATCCTCACTCTCTTGTGAAAGCTGAATAATGGCTTAGCAATCACCTCCTCTCTCCTCTTCATCATCTCTATCGCCTGAGGCAGACTCTATCACCTTCTCCACCGCTTCATCAATCAACTCTTTAATAGCATCGTCCTTTAATCTCACTCCTTTCAAGTCGAACAAACTTTTGTCGGTTTGCCGGTTTAATGCATTACATGCATATTTTAAAGCAGTCCAAACTCTCATACAACTGACCAAGCATGATTCAGGTGTTTCAACAAACAATTCATCCATCTTTCTATACTTGACGTAATCCTTAACTCTATCGTAGTATTCAACCTTGAAGGACCAACCTCTTTTCTTAGCTAATGCTTCTAAAGCCTTCTTATATGATGCATCCTCGACAGCCAACCTGTAGACATCTCTATTGATGAAATCATAGTTCCATATCGATGCTGTTGTATGCGTGCTTAGAAACCACTGAGTATCTCTGTGAAATCGTATACACCTTCATCCCTCCTTCGACCTGCATACTCGAACAGCTGCCTAAGCAACCTATCACCTTCAACATCGATTATCCTTAAGCGTAATCCTTCATTCTCTGAGTTACCCTAAATTCATTGCAAATCTAGTCTTTCCTGTCCCTGTAACTCCATAGAAAGCAAAATGTAATCCAAGGTATGGATTTTATTGGTAGAAGGAAAGGAGAAAGAAGCAATCAAATACAAAACCCAGCAACTTTAACTAGCCATCCCTTAAACAACCAGAAATAGTAAAGGTAATATGAATAAAGCTCCTAAAATATTAGATTAAGGTGAGGTTGCTAAGATTCGATGCCTTTACAGTATGGGATAATCCTGTGGTAAAGGAGAGGCTTAGCTGGTACTATTCAGTCATGAAGAACCTGAAACCTGCCAAGTTCTTAATATGTAAGAAGATACCCTGTAGCATTAATATAAAAGAAGCTAATGAAGAAGAACTTTGGAAGGAGCATGAAAGGCTATCTCAGGAATTTAGGGATCTATTCAAAAAAGTTTCTTTAGGGAACCTTAAAATTTCTGAGCTTAAAAGCCCTCCTATTAATTTTTTAGATTTAAAGTTTGAGCTTCTCAACAGGATGCTAAGACACTGCACTTTCTGTGAATGGAGGTGTAAGGTTGATAGAATAGAAGGGATCAGAAAGGGTGCTTGCAGAATGGATGCTACTACACGTGTTGCTTCATGGTTCCACCATTTCGGTGAGGAAGCCCCTTTGGTAGGTCTAGGAGGCTCAGGTACCATATTCTTTGCAGGATGTATCTTCAGATGTGTATTCTGCCAAAACTGGGATATATCTCAGTATCCTCTAAATGGGGCTGAGGTGGATGGTAGGAGGCTTGCTCTAATAATGAAGAACCTTCGTGAGGAAGGTGCGTGTAATATCAACTTTGTAGGAGGAGAACCTACTCCAAACCTCCACACTATAATAGATGGAGTAAGATACCTTAATGTGAATGTGCCTTTACTCTGGAATAGTGACATGTATGCTACAGAGGAATTCATGAAGATTCTTGTGGATGTGATAGATATATGGCTCCCAGATTTTAAGTATGGAAATGATAAATGTGCCTTAAGGTTATCTAAGGTTTTAAGATACTTTGACACCGTAGCTAGAAATCACATTATAGCCAGTAAAAATGGTGATATAATTATAAGGCATCTTGTACTGCCTAACCATTTTGAATGCTGCACTAAGATTGTTTTAAAATGGATTGCTGATAGCTGCCCTAGAGCTTTAGTTAATATTATGGCTCAGTATAGGCCTGATTATCGTGTATGTGAGGAGCCTAAGAAGTATGGGGATATAGCTAGGAGACCCTCAACTGATGAAATGAGAAGGGCTTACAAATACGCTGAAGAATTGAAGTTGATTTATGAGCCAGTCTCATAAACTTTCAATCCTCATTTTGTGAGTCTTTCTATTGAAACTTGCCTTTTATAACCTCCTATAAAAGGGCTCTGTTAAAATCTTTAAGTGTGAGGGTGCTCTTCAAGGGCTAACATAAGATGCTCAAGAAAGTGGGGTTCTGGTAGTGCTCCTTCAAAGGCAATAACGTCGTTTATAACTACTTTAGGCACTGCCATAACATCATATTTAGTTGCCAATTGAGGAAATTCTATAATCTCAACCATATCAGCCCTAATATTATCACTCTCTATGGCAAATTGGTGAGCCAATCTAACAGCCCTTGGACAATAGGGACAGGTAGGGGTAACAAAGACCTGGATATGTATAGGCCTATTTACCGTTTTAAGCCTATCCTTTGTAGCCTTACTTAATCTTGTTTCCCTCCTTGAAACATCTATTATATCTTCTAAAAAGCTACCAAATTCGTATCCTGAAGGTATACCAAAGAACCTTATTCCATAATCCTTTTCCCCCAAAATTATAGTGGCAGGTATTTTATCTATACTAAATTGTTTAGCTTTATCAGAATCCTTTACAAAGTCATAAATTTCCACTTTTATCTTTTCTGAAAGTTGAGCCAACTCTTCCATAAGCTCTCTAGTTTGCTTGCAATATTCACATTCAAATTCTTGAGTAAAGTTTACCAATTTGACCTCATACCTCATATTTTTCTCTAAAAGGGCTCTAATATGCGCCTTTTCTCTTTCAGGGATTAGGGGCATTTACAATACAGCCACAACTTCTCTATAAGTATTCTTTATAAGCTTTTAAAAAGTATAGGAAAGAAGCTCCTAGTTTGGACAGTTAGAAGGATAAGGCCATTGTAAAGTTAAAATACTTCTTATCACAAACTAATTTCATGACTATTCTTATTACAGGAGGAGGTTTAGTTGGAAGTCATGTGGCTAAAGAGCTTGTAGAAGATTTAGGAATGGAGGTTTTCCTTTACGATGTATTTCCAAACACTATTCATTTTCTTCAAAAATATATGGGTACTAAAGTAAAGATGGTTATAGGCGATATAAGGGATCTACCCAAATTGATTGAGACTATAAGAAGTTATAAAGTTGATAAAATAGTTCATACCGCAGCTCTAATAGATTATAAGTATATTAATGAAAACCCTTATACAGCCTTTGATATAAATGTAAAGGGAACTTTAAACGTTTTAGAAGCTTCAAGAATCTTAAATGTTAAAAGAATTGTATACACAAGCTCAGGCTCCGTATATGGAAAAGCAAAGGCTCCAGCCCATGAAGATACACCAATAAATCCTGATGATATGTATGGTATGAGTAAGGCCTTATCGGAGCTCTTAGGATTGCAGTATGCAAAGAGCTATGGAATAGATTTCAGATGCACAAGACTATACTTTATCTATGGTGAAGGCATGTATTACAGAGAAAAGAAAGATCTCCTTGAACCCCCTGTTAACCCCCTTCATATAGTTTATACTATGCTTCTTTCAGCCATAAGAGGCGTATCTTTTAGGATTGATAAAGGGGCTGATGATGAGCTAGATTACACCTATGTGATGGATTCAGCCCATGGTGTTATTTTAGCCCTTATGAAAGATAAAGTTTCTCATAGAGTGTTTAACATCTCTAATGGAAAGGCTTATACCTTAATAGATGTTTCTAATGCCATTAAAAGATTTATCCCCCAAGCTCATATTGAGATAGGAAAAGGTAAAATTGAAGGCTGGCCTCCAAGACCCTCCTTTTTATCTATTGAGAGAGCTAAAGCTGAGCTAGGCTACGAGCCAAAGTATGGGTTAGAGGAAGGGATAAAGGACTTCTATAAAAGAATTAAAGATAGAGTTTAAAGGTTTGTTTTATTACTTATCAACATACATTCTACTTTTAAATAGCTCTACAAGTTTTATAAAGTTATTTTAATTTAAAATAGCTATTATAGTTTACATAGCTCCCTTAATTAATTGTATATGCAAGCTAAAATCTCTATAAAAAAGCAAAGGCCTGTAATCTAAACTCCTTTAGTTAGTTTCTATGGTTAGCAATATCTCCTATAACTATTAGTGCTGGAGCCCTTACATTATACTCCACTATAGCCTGAGTAAGCTCCCTCACTTTAGTAAATACTACTTTTTGGCCTTTTGTAGTACCCTTAGAAATTATAGCAACAGGTTTATCCTCAAATCCTACATCCTTTAATTGCTCCTCTATCTCCCTAGCTTTATTTAATCCCATAAGGATCACTAAAGTATCTACATTTTTGGCTAAACCTTTAAGGTCAAAGGTTTCCCCTCCCGCTTTAACCATAGATACAGCTGCAAAGGATGATGCTATGCCCCTTTTGGTTATAGCTAAATTGGCAAAGGTTGGAACCCCTGTTACAGATGAAACTCCTGGTATAACCTCTACATCTATACCATAAGTTTTTAGGTAATCAAACTCTTCAGCCCCTCTACCAAAGATGAAGGGGTCTCCGTTCTTTAACCTAATAACTGTCTTTCCCTTTAAAGACTCTTCCAGCATTATTTTGTTGATGTTATCTTGAAGATTACTTTCTCCTGGATTTTTGCCAGCATAAATCTTCTCTGCTCTTTCAGCAAATCTAAGTAAAGCCCTTGATACCAACCTATCAAAAATTACTACATCAGCTTTCTTTAAAATCTTTAAGCCTGCTAAAGTAATAAGGTCACTTTTACCAGGCCCTGCCCCTACCAAGTAAACCTTTCCCTTTGGATTCTCTAAATATAAGTTGCTTATGATTTCTTCAGCCCTTAATAGAGCAAGCTCTATCTTTCCCTCTTTTATAAGATGGTTTACCTTATCATCCCTCAGAATTCTATAAATTGCTTCTCGCCTTTTCTCTTTTTCCTTTACAGTCTTTACTTTCTTTCTAATATAAGATAAAAGCTCCAATCTATTAATGTCTTCTTGAGTAATAGCTCTCTCAATTCTTCTCCTTATAATGGAAGCTAGAGCTGGGCTCTTACCTTTTGTAGCTATCCCTACCTCTATTTCTCCAATTTTACTATTGGCTACAAAGTGAAAGTCACAGAGTTCTGGTGCATCCACTACATTTACCAAAATACCTAAATCAGAGGCTAATTGTTTAACCTTTTTAGCAAATTCAAAATTCTCAGTAGCTAATACAATTATATCTGGCCTAATCTTTTTAATATACTCAAAGCTGTCTTCTTCACCCTTAAATTCAATTAGCTTAATCTTACCTTCTTCTTTAAGTTTTATTATCCTATCGTTGAGATCTTTAGTTAGGACAAAGAATCCCTTAGCCTCCATTAAAAGCTTCTCTAATTTAAATTCGAATTCTAATCCTTCCCCTATAAGGAGGAGCTTCTTATTATCAAATTTCAAATCTACGAGCAAGCCTATCTCTTCCTTATTTTATCGGCTAAGGCCTTCAGGAGAATAGGTGCTGTATAAATTTCGGGCATAATGTAATCCTTAATGCCATGATATTCCAGAGCTTCAGAGGAAACTGGACCCACAGAACCAACTAAAACCTCTTTTCCCATAACCTCTTTAATCTTATCTATTAGGGAATATTTTCTAGCTAATTCAAAGAAGTTATCTACCGATAAAGCGCTCATAAAGGTTATAGCATTAACTTCTCTTTTCAGAATCAAATTGAAGAGTTCCAATACCTTTCCCTCATCCTTTGGTATTGAGGAAGAGTAAAGGGTAGTTGACAGAATCTTTGCCCCTTTACTCTCTAAAAATTTGTAAACTTCATCATCCACTATGCCATAATTTACTACCCCTATTAAAGAATCCTTTAGTTCATATTCTTTAAATAAATATGAAAGCTCCTTAAAGGTTTGAGCAAAGAGCTTTGGCTTTAAACCCTCCTTCTCCAGGTTTCTTTTAGCCTTTAAGCCTCTAGCCCAAATTTCTGTATAATTTAGAAGCTCCTTTAACTCTTCTAAGGTTAGAAATTCTTGAGAGTAAGCTAAGAAATCCTTAACAGCTTGCCCTGTTAAAAAGAGCATGTACCTTATTTCCCTAGCTTTTAAACTTTTTAAAAGTATTTGTAAGCTATCCCTATCAACCTTTGGGTTTATTTCCACCAAGGGATATATCAAGCATTCCAATCCAAGAGATTCTATAAACTTCTTTAACTCTTCATGCCTTCTAGGATTAGTAAGGACAATCTTAGCTTTCATTTTTCCATCCTCTTATAGAGTATAAATTGTATAAATTTAATTTATAAGATTGCACCAATCAGTAAGCGCACTCCTAAAGAAATTACTATAAAACTAATTACCGTTCTAAGAATCCTTGGGGAAACTTTACCTGAAAAATTTATTCCTAAAAATATAGCTGGCAAGCCTCCTGCTAACAAACTGAAAGTAAGCTGTAAATCTACCTTGAAGTTAAGTAGGTAAAGAATAGTTGGTATCAGTTGCAACACTATGGTAGTAGGAAGCCAAGATCCTACAGCTCTATGAACAGGAACCTTAAGTAGCAAAAGTGTTATTATACCTGCAGGTCCACCTGAGCCATAGGCTCCTTCAAAAAAACCTGGTATAGAGCCTGCTGTAATGAATCTACTAAATCTTTTTTCATCAACTTTATGTTTAATACCATTAATATTAAATTTTGAAATTCCAAAAACCACTATAATACCTCCAATTATTAGGTAAGATGAAAGAAAGAGAGATAGAAGGGCTGAGCCTATATTCAAAGAGAAAGCTGCTCCTCCTATGCTCCCTATAGTCCCTCCAAGGATTAAGGGTAAAATGATATTAGAGTCAGGGTTCCCCTTATGTAAATGATTAAGGCTTCCCACAAAACTTAAAATCACGTTAGTAAGTAGAACCGAGCCTATTGCAATGGTAGGTTCCACATTAAGGAGTATGAGCGTAGGAACTAAAATGGAACCCCATCCAAAACCAACCATTCCTAATAGGAATCCTGCTAAAAGGGCTACCAAAAAAATCAGAAATTGCTCTATCATAGTTTATAACTTACAAATTAAGAGGATTTGGAGAATTCCTTTGAGCTCTTTGGGTAATAGCTAACTCATCAAAATTAGCTTCGTGATTAACAAAAGGGTTTCTAAATTTCCTTATTACCTTAACCACTTCTGGTCTCATAAACTCTTCAGGGATCTTTTCCCTATTTAGAACCAATTCCCTTAGCTTTGTACCACTTATCTTTATATGATGCTCTTCTCCATGAGGGCAAATTTTCTCATTAACCGTGCTCTTACAATACTTACAGTAAAAGAATTCTTTAAAGAATAAAGGTGTGATTCCTAAATCTGGAAACTCTTTGAAGATCTCTTGAGCTTCGTAAGGCTTATAATAATTTCCTACCCCAGCATGGTCCCTACCTATTATTATATGGGTGCAACCAAAGTTCTTTCTTATTATGGCATGGTGAATAGCCTCTCTTGGTCCAGCATACTTCATATTATACCTAAGTATGCTCATTAGCACACTATCCTTAGGAAAATATTTTTCAATCAAAACTTCATAGGTCTTCAAAATTACTTTATCCCTAAAATCTCCTTGCTTTTTTCTACCAATTACAGGGTTAATGAAGAGCCCATCTACAAAGTTCAAAGCTGTTTTTTGTAGGTATTCATGACCAAGATGAGGAGTATTTCTTGTTTGAAAGGCTACTATACTTTTCCACCTTTTCTCCTCAAAGATTTTTCTAGTCTCCTTAGGCTTTAAGTAATAATTCTTAAAGGGGTTTTGTATGGTATCTAAGAGGTAAACCTTTCCTCCCAAAAGGCAATCTTTCATCCCATAGGCCTTCTTTACTCCTGGATGGTTAACATCTTTCGTTTTGTATATCCTTTCTACATATTCTCCCTTACTATATCTAAAAATTTCTTCTACATTAATAATTCCTACTAGTTTAGAACGGTATCTTAAGGCTATCGTGTCTCCTTCTCTTATGGGGGCTTTACCCTTATCAAAATCTAAAACTATAGGCATGCTCCAAGGTAAATTGTTAGAAAGCCTCATCTTATACAAAGAGCTTTCAAAATCTTCCCTAACCATAAAACCTTCTAAAGGGCTATATACCCCATAAGCTATATTTTCAAGGTCTAAGGCCGAATCTTCAGATATTTCTAACTGGAAAAGTTCTAGGAATTCCTTTAAATTCCTCTTATCCTTCTCAATTTCCCTATTAACCAATTTATTGCCATGAGGTCTTGAGGTCATCTTATAGCCCAGCTTTCCTTTCTTTCTCTACTAAAGGTAAAAATTTATCATAAGAGAGTAAGTTGAGCTTTAAAATCCTAACCCTTCTAGAGGTAAACACTAATTGAATTTTAGAGTTTTTTAGCGTTAACATACCCAAAGACCTACTTTATATATATAAATAAACTTTTCTATATTTATAAATAAAGAATCTCTGCCTTCCTAAGATTGAAAATTTATAGAGGAGGTAATTGCTTTAACCTTTCCTTAGATTTTGCCCATTCCTGAAATTCCTTTAAGGGGGGCTCTTCACGGTAAAGCTTGGCTCTATAACACTCAAGGAGCTCATTCTTCTTACCCATATATTCCGCATAAGTATACACTCTATTACCATGCTCTTTCCCAATATCCTTAATTCTATTTATTACCTCTAAACCTCTCTCATCCCTCAAAAGGTGATGGTCTACTATTAAAGTGGGTATTTTTCTTGCCAATTTACCAAGGTTCTCTATACCCTTATCAATTAATTCTTTTCTAACTTTAAAATCCTGAAGATACAAAGGGGGACCACTTATTATCAAGGTTTTTGGTTTTAACCTTAAAAAGTATCTTAAGGTTTTATCGCTCATAGGTCCTTCTGTATCTGAGCAGAAAAGCATACTATCATCCTTCTCCTTTATAAAGAGAGCAAGAACATACCCTAATTGTGTTCCTTCTTCTCCATGAGGTAAAGCCCTACTAAACTTTAAAGTTAAATCTTCAAATTCAAACTTTTTTTCATCACAGTAAGTTATATAAGAAAAATCTTTTATCATCTTATTAAATATGTAGCCCCTCTTTCTCTGGTTAGGGTTTATATTCCTCTTAAAATCCTTTATAAAAATTTTCTTTCCTCCATAAATTTTCTTGGCTTCTTCAAAGCTACCCCACGTCCATGTGGTATCAATGAAATCCCAGGTTGGTGTATAATGGTCTAAATGGTAATGAGAAAGGCTTATAATATGAGCCTTTTTAGCATATTCTCTAATCTTACTCTTTGCCCTCTTTAAGGCTTTATACTCTTTTGGGTGAGGTAAAAGGTAGAACCTAGGACCTAAAGAAACTCCTGCATCTATCAAAATATTTAGCTCTTTTGTCTCAACAAAGCAGGCTAAGGACCTTACCCCCAAGCTCTCCGATGCTAAAGGTATAATCTTCAATTTGTAAGCTTCCCCCCTTTTCTTCTCTTTAAGTATAAGGGTATTAAAATGAGCAAGACAATTTGAAAGGAGGAGCCAGCTAAAAAGGTTATAGAAGCCAAAATATTACCTTTTATAATAAAGGTGTAATGAGTAGTTTGAGGTAAGGAAACCATAAGAGTTAAGGTTGCTAAAACCAATACTATTGGGTATACAAAACCTTTGTTCATAAAAGTCAAAACAGCTAAAATAAAATAGGTAATCCATCCAATAAGGATGGAGTAAAAAAGCCCTTCGCTAACTACACCATAAATTTGAAGAATTAAAAGAAGGCCTAAAAAAACTGATAGGTAAATGAGCAGATTAATAGCCATTCTTAATCTCTTTACAGAAAACATCTTCTCTAACCTCCTTCCAAGAAGAGCTTAATTAAATATTAGTATTAAATATGGATAAAATGTATGATCGAACTCCTTTGCACTAATTGCCAAAATTTAGCTGAGAACTTTTTATCTTGGAAATGCAAATACTGTGGTTCACCCTTAAGGGCAGAATCAAAGAAACCCTTTGATTTAAATAAAGTGAATTACTCAGAAAGGTCTCTCTGGAGGTATAAGAGATTCCTTTATTCTACAAAGGTGATCAGTTTAGGGGAAGGAAACACACCTATAGTAAAGCTTAACGAAAGATGTTATTTAAAGCTTGAATACTTAAATCCAACAGGTTCTTTCAAGGATAGAGGCTCTACTAGCTTAATATCAGCACTATACTCAGAAATTAAAGGTAAAGTGGCTGTTGAAGATTCTTCTGGGAATGCTGGAGCTTCTATAGCTTGCTATTGCTCTAGAGCAAATATTAGGTGCAAAATCTTTGCTCCTTACAAAATACAAGAAGCTAAAGCAAGACAGATCTTAGCCTTTAAAGCAAAGCTTGTAAGGGTTAAAGGTAAAAGGGAAAAGCTATTTAAATTAGCTATAAAAGAGGCAAGCAAAGAAGGGCATTTTTACGCAAGCCATATATGGAATCCCTTTTTCATACTTGGAAACACAACGATAGCTTATGAGCTTTTAAAGGTAATAAAAACTAAGGATATTCATTATATATTCTTACCAGTATCTGCAGGAACTTTGCTTCTAGGTTTAATCTATGGATTAGAGAAGCTTCTAAAAGATGGTGCTATAGAATATATTCCAAAGGTTATAGCTTGCCAAGTTGATAGAATTTCACCCCTTTACCATACCTTAAAGGGTTTGAGCTATTACCCCCCTAAGAGGATAAGCACTATAGCTGATGCCCTTGTTAGTACTAAGCCTGTAAGGCTAAAGGAGATGGTTAACGCTATAAAGAGAAATGGAGGAGATTGTATGATTGCTAAGGATTCTGAGATTTTAAAAGCTAAAAGAGACTTAGCGAGAAGAGGTTTCTTCCTTGAACCTAGCTCAGCTTTAGCTTACGCTTGCTATAAAAAGGTCTTAAAGATGAATTTCATTAAGGATGAAAAGAGCTTGATTCTGCTAACAGGTCATGGATTAAAGAGCAACATAATTTAGTAACCTAATTCTAATTCTATTACAGATTAATTTTTTATACTAAAATCATTAGAAGAGAATACAAATTCTGACCGAAAAAATTTTATTGAACGCTGATAAGCTTTGGTGATAGAAATGAAGGATAAAGAGCCCTTGATTTACTTAAACGGCAAATTTGTTCCTAAAAGTGAGGCAAAGATTTCAGTATATGATCACGGTTTGCTTTATGGAGATGGAGTCTTTGAGGGTATAAGATCCTATAACGGAATTGTCTTCCAGCTTAAAGAGCATATAGATAGATTATATGCTTCAGCTCACTTCATAAAGCTCAAAATACCCATGACAAAGGAAGAAATGATAAAGAAGGTTATTGAAACCCTAAAGGTTAATCAGCTAACTAATGCCTATATAAGAATAGTTGTAACAAGGGGAGAAGGTGATTTGGGCTTAGATCCGAGGAAGTGTTCAACTCCTAACGTTTTTATAATCACTGAGCCAGTTCCTCCTTACTTTGGTAGAGATGTTAAGCAAGAGGGCTTATCCTGTATAATTTCATCCTTTAGAAGAAATTCCCCTGATGCTCTGCCTCCTGAAATCAAATCCCTAAACTATTTAAATAACATACTGGCTAAGATGGAAGCCATTGATAACAATGCAGATGAATCCATCTTCTTAGATAGTAGAGGATTTGTATGTGAAGGTACAGGTGAAAACATCTTCATAATTAAAGATGGCAAGGTCTATACTCCTCCTACTTCAGCATCCATATTACAAGGAATAACGAGAAAAAGGACGATCAGGCTTTTAAGGGATATAAACCTTGAGATTATAGAGAAGGACATAACCGTATTTGAGCTCATCAATGCCGATGAAGTCTTTTTTACAGGGACTATGGCTGAAATTGCTCCAGTAAGCAAAATTAATGGAAGGATTATAAGCAATGGTAAGGCAGGTCCTATAACCACTCGTATCATCGAAGAGTTCCATAAGCTAACTAGTAAAAGAGAAGAGGGGGTACCAGTAGAATAATAGAAGCAACACTTAGTCTAGCTGAGCAGCTAGGATACTGCTTTTAAATAGGTGTAGAAACCAACGGACTAAATCCATATTCTTCTGCAAGTTCGTCTGCATGACTCTGTAACTCCTCTATTATTTGGGGATATTTTTTAAACAGATGTTTAAACCTCCCTTGATGCTTCAAATATTCAGTAACTGGAAGCCTCTTTGTTAAGGATACCGTTACTTTTACTTTTCCATTCTCATATTCTAAAAGGGGCCAGAGACCAGTCTGTACTGCTAATTTTCCTATTTTTACAGATAGAGCAGGATCAAACCTCCAACCTGTTGGACAGGGTTGAAGATAGTGGATAAAGGAAGGGGTATTTATAAGGGCTTTACTCAACTTCTTTAACATATCATTAACATAGCCTATGGATACTGTGGCAGCATACTTTACTTTATGGGCTATGGCAATTGAAAATAGATCCTTCTTAAGCACAGCTTTACCTATGGATTTTACACCAAAGGGAGTAGTAGTAGTCCAAGCACCATAAGGTGTAGCTCCACTTCTCTGTATACCAGTATTCATGTAAGCTTCATTATCATAGCATATATAGGTGACTTTATCCTGTCTCTCAAACATTCCGCTCATGGCTTGTATTCCTATATCAGCCGTACCTCCATCCCCTCCTATAACCACTACAAAGGGATCATCGACGATCATTCCTTTCCTTTTTAGGACACTGAAAGCACTCTTTACTCCAGAAGCTACAGCAGCAGCATTCTCAAAGGCTACATGAATCCAAGGAATCTTCCAAGCTGTTGTAGGATACACCGATGTAGAGACTTCTAAGCATCCGGTAGGAGATACTACTATTATGTTCCCTTTAGCTATTTTTGTAACCATTCTAATTATTGTTGGAATTGTGCATCCTGCGCAAAGTCCATGTCCAGGTGAAAACCCCTCCTCTATGGGTAATTCCTTTATGGTGCTTATCAGCTTGAACTTGCTCATAGAACCATCTCCCTCTCTTCGCTTCTTAGACCAACATAGGTTAAATAAGGTCTCTTAGACTTTCCTTTCTCTAACAATTCTAGCTCACTAAACATTTTTCTAAAATCATCTATAGTTATATCCCTCCCTCCTAACCCTGCTATAAAGTTCATCGTGGGAATGTTAATAGAATTCAAATACAGGGTACTTAGCAAATCACTCATAAGAGGTGAAGAAACTCCTCCAGGACTTAGGGCTCTTTCCATAACTCCTAGAGCCTTTAAATCTTTAAGCTCCTTAGCTAACATCTCATAGGCAAAGGGTCTATATATATTGAGTATTAGGGCACCAACCTTTTTCCCTTCTTTTCTTAACCTTCTAACCGCTTCTTTAGCGGTTCCCATGGCTGAACCCATACCTACTATAGCTATTTCTGCATCTTCCATCATGAACTTTCTATATATACCATAGCTACGTCCAAATTTCTTCTCAAATTCTTTATCTACTTCATCAATCACTAATAAAGAATCGGTTAGAGCCTTAGAAGCTTGTACCTTAGCTTCCATGTAGTAATCAGGGTTTCCTACAGCCCCTAAAGTTATTGGATTCTTTGGGTCAAGCTTAAAAGGTGGTTCCCTTCTTGGTAAAAAGGGACTGACTTCTTCATCACTTAACACATCTACAGGCGAATAGGTGTGGCTAAGGGTAAAGCCATCATAATTCACCATAATAGGTAATCTTACTCTGAAATCTTCAGCTATCCTGAAGGCTTGTATCATTCGATCGTAAACTTCCTGAACACTCAGTACGAATATCATTATCCAATTTGTATCTCTTTGATCCATAGCATCACTATGATCACACCAAATGTTTAAAGGGGCCGAAATCGACCTATTAGCCACAGCCATCACTACTGGAACTCTTAAAGCAGAGGCTATGTAAAGAATTTCGTGCATTAGAAGAAGTCCTTGAGAGCAGGTTACCGTAAAAACTCTAGCACCAACTGCTGCTGCTCCAATACAGGCTGATAAGGCTGAGTGCTCAGACTCTACAAGTAATAGCTCTCCATCAAGTTCCCCCTTAGCTACATATTCAGATATCTTTTCCGATACAGCAGTAGAGGGTGTTATAGGGTAAACAGCTGTAACATCAACTTTAGCTTGCTTTACTGCATAAGCTACTGCTTCATTTCCTGAAAGGGCAAGCCTATTTTTCTGAATTACCTTCATTAAATCTCCTCCTTAACCATGGTTATAGCTTTAATAGGGCATTCTTCAGCACATATACCACAACCCTTACAATAATCGTAGTTGATTACATACTTTCCCTTCTTAAAATCCGTTCTAACCTCTATAGCTGGCTCTGGGCAATAGACCCAGCACCAGCTACAATCGGTGCATTTATTATAATCTATAATGGGTTTAAAGGTTCTCCAAGAGGCTGTTTTAATCTTACATGTGGAACCTGCTTTTGAGATTACAAAGCCTATGGGCATATCTTCCATATTAGGCATTTTCGCCATCTCATCGACCCTCCACAAAAGTCTTTTCATAAGCTTCTTTTACTGCATTTACATTCTTCTCATCAAATCTTTCTTTTACTACTTTTATTAGGGTATCTAAACTTACCAGGGGCTTAGCCTTTATCAAGGCGCCTAACATGGTTGTGTTTACTATCACAACTCCTAGCCATTTTAAGGCTATAGAAGTTGCATCCACATAGGCATGCTTAGCATCCAAATTTGTTTCAGGCTTCTTTGGACTATTAGCTACTAATAACCCCCCTTTCTTTAACCCTTCCACAACTTCCTTTATTGTAAGGAGCTTTGAATCCAAAAGTAAGAGTATATCTGGTTCGTATATTTTTGATGCTATATCTATAGGCTCATCTGATATCCTTGCAAAGGCTTGAACAGGTGCTCCTCTCCTTTCAGTACCAAAAAAGGGAAAAGCCTGTGCATACAAACCTTCTTGAATGGCAGCTTTTGCTAAAAGTTCAGCAGCTGTTACACTACCCTGGCCTCCTCTTCCAAAGAATACGATTTCTATCATCTCTAGCTCTATCTCCATTTTTTATAATGGAATAATAATATTTTAATGTTATTTTTAAAAATTTTAGAATTAGGAGAGGACTAAGAGAAGTTAAGAAAGGTTGCTTTTTCCTATTCAAGACTTATAGGTTAATCTCAAGTCTTGTCAAGATGGCTTAACTTTTAATGCTTAAAGCTTTCATATTTTTATTAGGACCCATCTACTGTAGTTTATATATTCTCCATCTCTATTTTATGTGTGAAGGGGAGCAAAAAGGAGTAAAAGTAAAGGTATATGAATCTCAACAATAACCCTCAAGGGGCTCTGTTACCTTAAGGGTGAGTTAATCTTCTCCTTCATATATGTTCGTAAGGAGAAGGACACCTCTACCTATAGTACTCTAGGGTGTTTACTTGGTCTTTGAGGGGTTGAGCC
>JARVJX010000023.1 GCA_029775995.1 Nitrososphaeria archaeon
AAAGCATTCATATACGACACAATCATAAACCTATAAACACAACCCAACACTAAAAACAAAGAGCAAACACACAACAATAATTAAGCCACAAAGCTTAAACTCAATCTATGAAACTATTAAAAGCCTCTTTAAATAGAGGCTTTAAGTAATTTAAAGGTTTTAAACCCCATTAGTATAATTCTCTAGGTATGAAGGTAAAGGATGTTATGGTAAAGAGTCCTGTAACCGCAAACCCTAATGAGAGCGTAGTTGATGTAGCTAAAAGAATGGTAAGTAAAGAAATAAGCTCCATATTAATCGTTGATAAAGATAAATTAGTTGGTATAGCTACTGAGAGGGATTTTATGGAGAGGGTATTGGCTAAAGCCTTAGATCCTAGAGAAACAAAGGTCTCAGAAATTATGACTCGTAATCCTGTTAGTGTAACTTCTGATACAAGTGTATTTGAAGCCCTTAGGATTCTTAACGTGAATAAGTTTAGTCAGCTCCCTGTTGTTGATAAAGATAAATTAGTTGGTATAGTGGCTTTATCAGATTTAACAAACCTTCTTGCAAAATTCTTCTTATCCAGTAGAGTTTAATTGAGCATTAAACTGTTAATCCTTGACATAGATTTAACTATATGTAACAATTTGGAGAGAAAAGTGAAGGCTGTAGAGAGAGCTATAGGAAGAAGTATAGAGAGTGAAGAGCTTAGGAGAAAAGTGGCCCATAATTACGGTTTTTTAAGAGTTATGAAATATCTAGGGGTAAAGCCTGATGAAAGGTTAAGAAATGAGATTTTAAAGCACTTCTTTTACGATTTGGATCTTTTTGAATTGGATAAACCCTTTGATGGAGCCTCAGAAACCCTTAATAAATTGGCAAAAGATTTTAAAATTTATTATGTTACAGGTAGGCCTATTAAGGAAACAGCCCTTAAATTTTTGAAGAAAAACGATTTCCCTTTAGGAGAGTTATACAATATAAAAATCAATCCTGGGGAGAGCTGGAAGAAAGCATTTTTATTCAAAACCATAGTAAGGGAAGCCAAAATTGAACCTAGGGAAGCTGTAGCCATAGGAGATCTTCCTGGGGATGCTAGAGCTGCCATTAAAGCTGGATTAAAATGTATAGGTATATGTAAAGTTCATAAAAGTTTTAAAAAAGATTTAGAAAAGATATGTAATAAGGTAATAGAAGATATAAGGGATTTACCTAGAAGCCTGAAGGAGCTAGAGCCTTAACTTTTTCTTTCTTTATGACACTTTGGGCAGCTGCCAATCTAGCTATAGGAATTCTATAGGGAGAGGCACTAACATAATCTAATCCTATTTTATCACATAGTTCTATGGAGCTTGGATCACCACCATGCTCTCCACAGATCCCAATTTCCAATTCTTTATTAGCTAATTTACCCTCTTTAACAGCTATATCCATTAGCCTACCTACCCCTTCCTCATCTAAAGTATTAAAGGGATTATGTTTCAATATTCCCATATTCAAGTATAGGGGTAAGAATTTATTTTCAGCATCTTCCCTACTAAAGCTAAAAGTAGCCTGGGTTAAATCGTTGGTTCCAAAGCTGAAGAAATCTGTTACTTTAGCTATTTCTTTAGCTGTTAAGCAAGCTCTAACTACTTCTATCATGGTTCCAAACTTTATGGGAAGCTTAAAATGATAAACCTCTTCCACTTCTCTTTTTACCTTCTCAAAGATTTCTCTAATCTTCTTAAGCTCATTAGCCATACCTACTTGAGGTACCATCACTTGAGGCTTAACCTCTACTCCTTGCTTTAAAAGCTCTGCTGAAGCTTCACAGATGGCCCTTATCTGCATCTCATAAATTTCTGGATAGGTTATGCCTACCCTAACTCCTCTATGACCTAACATGGGGTTAATTTCAGTTAAAACCTTTACCCTATTAAGAATTCTCTTCTTCTCTTCTAATTCTTTAGTATTACCACTAATCTCTAACTCCATTACCTCATTTAAGAGCTCCTCATACCTTGGTAAGAATTCATGTAAGGGAGGATCTAGAAGCCTAATGGTAACAGGATAGCCTTCCATAGTCTTAAGGATCTTTATAAAGTCTTGCCTTTGAAGAGGTAAGAGCTTCTCTAGGGCTTCTCTTCTTTCCTTCTCATTATCAGCCATAATCATATTAACTACTAGGGGTAATCTATCAGGTTCGTTGAACATTCTCTCAGTTCTACACAATCCTATACCCTCAGCTCCCATCTTTCTTGCAAACTCAGAAGCTTCAGGGGTATCTGCGTTTGCCCTAACTCCTAACCTTCTTATTTCATCAGCCCAAGTTAATAGCTCATATAATTCTCCCTTTAACTCTGGTTCAATGGTAGGAACAGAGCCTAGATAAACGCTTCCAGTAGTCCCATCTATGGTTATCACTTCACCTTCTCTAACGATTTTATCCTCAACCTTAAAGATTCTTCTTTCGTAATCTATTTCCAAAGCTGAGCAACCAGTTATACAGGGTTTTCCCATTCCCCTTGCTACTACAGCTGCATGGCTGGTTTTACCCCCCCTAACGGTTAGTATTCCTTTACTGGCAAAGAAGCCATGAATATCTTCAGGTTTTGTCTCCTCTCTAACCAGAATTAAATCTTCTCCCTTTTTCCCTAGCTCAGTAGCTTTATCAGCATCAAAAACTACTTTACCCTTAGCAGCTCCAGGAGAGGCTGCAATACCTTGGGCTATTGGATTTACCTTAGTATTAGGATCCACTCTAGGATGTAAAAGCTGATCAAGATCATCAGGCTTTATCCTCATCAGAGCTCTATACTTATCTATCAAGCCTTCCTTACACATATCTACTGAAGTCTTTACTAAAGCTGAAGCATTCATCTTAGCATTTCTTGTTTGAAGTATGTATAATTTTCCCCTTTCAACGGTGAACTCTAAATCTTGAGGTTCCTTAAAGTGCTCTTCAAGCTTTCTTGAAATTCTTTCTATTTCCCTATAAAGCTCTGGTGCATCCTTTTTTAACTCACTTATGGGCTTTGGAGTTCTTATTCCAGCCACCACATCTTCCCCCTGGGCATTAACCAGATATTCTCCGTAAAGCTCCCTATCACCAGTAGCTGGATCCCTTGTAAACAAAACTCCTGTAGAACTATCGTTACCCATATTCCCATATACCATGGTTACTACATTAACAGCAGTTCCATTTGCTATATCGGGGGTTATATTGAATTGCCTTCTGTAATCAACGCACCTTCTACCATTCCAGCTTCTAAACACAGCCTCTATAGCCCCTTTAAGCTGCTCATAGGGTTCCTCTGGAAAGGGTTTACCCTTTTGCTCTAAAACAATTTGCTTAAACTTTTTAACTACTTCCTTTAAGGTTTCAGCATCTAATTCATGGTCGTATTTTACCCCCTTATCCCTTTTAACCTCTTCAAAGGTTTTGCTAAAGAGTTCATCATTAACCCCTAAAACTATCTTACCATAAAGCTGGACGAATCTCCTATAGGTATCGTAAACAAATCTCTCATCTTTTGTAGCTTCAATTAAACCTTTAGCTACCTTATCGTTTAATCCTAAATTTAAAACGGTATCCATCATTCCAGGCATAGATATAGCTGCCCCAGATCTAACCGATACTAGCAAGGGGTTCTTATCATCACCAAACTTCTTACCTGTGATCTTTTCTAATCTACCCATGGCTTCTTTTACTTCATCCATTAAACCTTCAGGGAGCTTTTCTCCCTTAGCGTAAAATTCCTCACAGACTTCTGTTGTTATGGTAAAGCCTGGAGGTACAGGTAAGCCTAAGAGGGTCATTTCAGCTAATCCAGCTCCCTTTCCTCCTAAAAGTTTCCTATCGGTTATACCTTCATCAAAGAAATAGATTCTCTTCATCTCTCTCCCCACAAGCATCCATTTATTAAGCTTAATAATTTTTATTTTTTAATTACCCTCTTGTTTGGTTAATGGTTGGCGGACCTAGTTTCTGTAAAGGAAATAGGATGTTCATAGCCCTCTCTATCCTACTCATTTTTCTTGTCTTGTATTCCTTAAAAGCTGATAATGAGAGCAGTATAGGTACAGCTTTTCCTTTGATACCCCTCTATAGGTAATGAGCCAGGGCTTAAATATAGAGAACTTTGCTTTAACGGTATTTATGTGGATACTATTTCTTGAGTACTCTATCATAGCATGGTTTACTGAGTAGTGCTCATATCATATAATCCGCTAAGGATGCTATAAGAAGTATACTCATCATGGTATACCTTAGATGCTGCATCTATGTTCTTGAGTGCTCTGTGCATTATATCCTTTGATGTTACGTTTTTAGTTGGAGCTATCCTTACCTCCCTTCTATCCCTTGATACCATAGCAATTATAGGAGCTATTGGTATCATAGGTCCCTCTACCCCTTAAAGAGAATCTAAACGCTACCCTTTTTTGCCTTTAAGCCCGGAGTTTACATAGGTTTCATCCATCTCTACGATGCCTTTAAGCTTCTCGTTTATGCTATTAAGATGCTCTCCCTTAGCTTCTTAACCATCCTATAAACTGGTTCATTAGTACATATCAAGCATATCAGATAGCTCAAGAATGGATACCTTGGATTGAATCATGAAGGCTATGAAGAACCATTCTTAATGGCATTCTTGATCTATGAAATATGGTTCCACCCTTATCGTTAAATACTGAGCCACAATTCTCACGTCTATACTTCTGGTATATGCCATACCTACCATATTTTATCACATTCTTTGATGAGCAGGATAAGCATGTAACACCATTGGACCATCTAATCTCTCTCAAGGTATTAAGGCACTCTTCCTCTTTAGGCAGGAAGGAGTCTAATGTAAGCATAGAAAGATATGGGTATAAGCTAATAAAAGCTCTTAAGCTAAAAATCATGGTTCAAATGCTCAACAACCATCAACCATACAAGAGGGTTTAATTAAAGAAATTCTTTAAATTCTCACTTGTATGCTTCATATAATTTCTAATTAACAGTAAAACGTAAGCTTTTAGACATAGAGCCTATAAGGTTTAGGGGGAGAGAAGATGGTAGTAAAGGTTGGATTCTTAAAATTAGGAAACATTGGATCAGCAACTCTTATTGAGTTTCTTTTAGACGAAAGGGCTGAAAGAAAAGATTTAGATGTTAGAGTTATAAGCTCAGGGGCTAAGTTAAGTTTAGAGCAGGGTGAAGAAATAGTTAAGAAATTGTTAGAGTTTGATCCTCAGCTTATAATTTTAACAAGTCCCAATGCTACCTTACCTGCACCAAGTAAAGTTAGGGAAAGGATAAAGGAGGCTAATAAGCCCTGTATAAATGTATCGGATAATCCAGGAAAGGGAGCTATAGAGCATATTGAAAGCTTAGGTCAAGGCTATATAATTGTTGAGGCTGATTCTATGCTTGGAGCAAGGAGAGAATTTTTAGACCCTATAGAGATGGCTATCTTTAACTCTGATATAATCAAGGTTTTAGCTGTAACTGGGGTCTTTAATGCTCTCTATACAGAAATCGATAAGGTTTTGCAGCAAATTAAAGATAAAAAAGATATAAAGCTACCTAAAATAATCCTTGATAAGCACAAAGCCATAGCTTACTCTACTTTAACAAATCCTTACGCAATATCTAAGGCCATAGCAGCCTATGAGATTTCTTCCAAAGTTTCTGATTTAACCGTTGAAGCTTGCTTCAAGCTAAAGGATTGGGAAAGATACACTCTATTAGCTTCTGCTGCCCATGAGATGATGAGGTATGCCAGTAAGTTAGCTGATGAAGCCAGAGAGATGGATAAAGGCTCTGATTCCTTAAGGAGAAAACCTCACTATGATGATGGTACCATATTAATAAAGCAGAGGTTAATAGAGAAGCCTAGAAGAGAGGAATTTGTAGTAGAGGCTAAAGAAGTTCTTAATAGGATACCTTTAAGGCTTCAAAAAGAACTTTCAGATAAACTTTTAGCTCTACTTTTAGAGAGTCAAAATTTATCAAAAATTGAAGCTGATACTCAGAGAAAGATTGTTAGCAAGTTAAGGGAAGAAAAGCTAGATGATCCTGAAGTTCTAGAGAGCCTTATCTTAGCAAGCCTTAAAGCTGAGAAGGAAAGGTTCTCATCCCTTTTGAGGGAGCTTCACTGCTTTGATGCTTTAAAGATGGTAGAGGGAATTTGATGAAAAAGTTTGGATTAGAATTCGTTCCCATGGAATATCCTCTAAAGACTGTTCTATACGCTCAGTTAGCAGAAAGGGAAAACTTTGATTATCTATGGATAACTGATCACTATAATAACAGAAATGTGTATGTGATATTGAGCTCTATAGCCTTAAATACAAACAGAATAAGGTTTGGTCCAGGAGTTACCAATCCTTACTTAATTCATCCAGTAATTACAGCCCAAATCATAGCAAGCTTAAACGAATTGGCTCCAAATAGGATAATGCTAGGAATAGGAGCAGGAGATAAGGCTACTTTAGATATGATTTTAGGGGATAGACCAAAACCCTTAGAATCCATTAGAGAGGCCGTTACTATAATCAGAAGCCTTTTAACTGAAAATCGTGTTGAGTTTTCTGGTAAGGCTTTTAATGTAAAGAGTGCAAGATTCAACTTTAAGGTGGAAGGTAAAATACCTATCTTTATAGGGGCTCAAGGTCCAAAGATGCTTGAATTAGCAAGTAGTATGGGGGATGGGGTATTGGTTAATTTCTCTCACCCCTTAGATTTTGAAAGGGCTATGAGCTCTATAAAAAAAGGTTTAGAAATGGTTAATAAAAGTATAGAGAATCTTGAAGTGGTAGCTGCTACATCCTTATCCCTAGATGAAGATGAGAAGAAGGCTTATAAAGCTGCTATACCTGCTGTTTCCTTTATAGTGGCTGGTGCCTCTGAAGAAATCTTAACATCTCATAATATAGATTTAGATAAAGCTAAAGCCATAAGAGAGGCTTTGATAAAGGCAAAGTGGAAAGATGCCTTTTCTAATGTTAGTGAGGATATGGTAGATGCCTTTTCCATAGCTGGAAAGCCTAACAAAGTCATAGAGAGGCTTTCAGAGCTTTTTAAATTAGGAGTAAATACCGTAATTGCAGGCACTCCTATAGGACCAAATGTAAAGAATTCTATAGAGCTTTTAAGCAGAAAGGTTATGACCTACTTTAAGGCTTCCTAAAAGCTTGCTACAATGTGAACTTGGACTAAAGGATAATATATATGAGTTTCCTTAGCAAATGGACTTTTAAAGGCTAAAGCCATGGTAAATTTGCCTTCCCTTTCATCCTTTATATATAATTTCTCTTCAAAGTTAAAGGACGCTTTAAGGGTTAAAGGAATGAGATACAAAATTCTTTTTGTTTTCTATTCCTTTCTCTCTTCCTTTCCAAGAACTATAAGAAGAAGATATAAATATTATGATGAAATAATTGGAAAGCTCATCAATAGACCCTTTAGAAATCGTATTGTTGATTTTTATGGAATTAAATATTGCCTAGTGGATATAAACAGTTTCTTTATAGTTAGCCCTAGGCATGAATATTGGATTTGGGAATATTTTAAGCCTAAAAAGGGAGATGTGGTTATAGATGTAGGAGCCCATATAGGGAAATATACCTTTTTAAGCTCTAAAAAAGTAGGAGAAGAAGGTTTTGTAATTGCTCTAGAACCTCATCCATATAATTATGGAGCCTTAATAAGAGGTATAAAAATTAACCGTTTAAAGAATGTAAAGGCTTTAAATTTGGCAGCTTGGAATAAAGAGGAAGAGCTTCGGCTCTATTTAAGTTTAAAGGCTGATGAGCATAGTTTAAAGCTTAAAAAATCACCAACTTACATAAAGGTTCAGGCTTATCCCTTAGATAAAATCTTAAAGAGTTTAAGTCTTAGAAGAGTTGACTGGATAAAGATATATGCAGAAGGTTCAGAGGTTGAAGCCTTAGAAGGTTTAAAGGAAACTTTGATAAAATATAAACCTAAGGTTATAGTGGAAGTAATTAAAGATAATAGAGAAAGGGTTGAAGAAATCATGAGAAAGCAAGGTTATGATGGAGAAACAATCATCAGCTCTAAAAGTCTATCTTACCTTCTCTATAGAGCTACTTAATGGCATGAGTTTAAAGGGTCTAAAGGTTCTGCATATATGGAATACAGCTGGAGTAGCGAGCATAATTGCAAAATATATGGATAGAATCTACGAAACAAAAAGCTGGGTAATTATGAGAAAGAAATTTGACAAATTTGGTTTAACAAGTTACGGGGAGTGCTGGGATACTAATGCTAAAATCTTTACCTTAAGGGCTTTATGGAAAGCTAAAAACTACTCCTTAATTCACGTTCATGCCTTTGATAGAATTGTTCCATTGATCAAGTTCCTTTATCCAAGGAAGCCTTTAGTTCTACATTACCATGGTAGTGATATCAGAGGTAAATGGAATTTGAGAAGAAGATATTGGAGTAAAGCAGATTTTATAATTGTCTCAGCTCCTGATATGCTTAAAGGGGCGCCATCTGAAGCCCTTTATTTACCAAATCCTGTAGATACTGAACTCTTTTATATTAGAGGTAAACCTGAACCTAAAACGGCTTTTCACTTCTCTTATTATGCAGATGATTTGGCTAAGAAGCTTGCCGAAAAGTATGGTTTAACATTAACTATCCACAATAGAGAAGAAAATCCTATACCCTATAAAACTTTAAGCCTATTTCTCTCTAGCTATGAGTACTATATAGATGTAAAAAGGGATTTATCAAATTTGAATTTGTTGAAAGAAATAAGTAAAACGGGGTTAGAGGCTTTAGCCTGTGGATGCAAGGTAATAAGATGGGATGGAAGTATTATGGAGGGTTTACCTCCAGAGCATTACCCTGAAGTAGTAGTAAGGAAGCTTTGGGAAATATACAGACTTTTACTTAGAGGGAGAGGAAAGAAGGATGGATAAAGAGGTAGAATTAAGAGTTGGTATAGATATAGGAGGTACCTTTACCGATTTGGTGGCTTTAGATAACGATGGTAATCTTGTAAACCTAAAGGTTTCCACAACCTTAAAGCCAGAGGAGGGGGTTTTACAGGCTTTTGACCTTTTGATGAAGAATTATCCTTATAAAATCTCTTCCATAATCCATGCAACTACTTTAGCCACAAATTTATTGTTAGGGCAAAGGGGCCTAGATTTACCTAAAGCTGCTTTAATAACTACAAAGGGCTTTAGAGATGTATTAGAAATTGGGAGGCAGAGGAGGGCAGAACTTTACAATCTTTTCTTTGAGAAGCCTAAACCTCTAATTAGAAGAAAATTTAGATTTGAAGTTCCAGAAAGGATAGATTATAGAGGAAAGGTCATTACACCTTTAAACATAAAATCTTGCAAAAAATTAGCGAGGAAAATTAAAAAACTTGAAGTAGAATCTTTGGCTATATGTTTAATTAACTCTTACATAAATCCTATTCATGAGCTTAAGATCAAGGAGATATTAAGAAAGGCTAATAAAAATCTTGAGATTTGCACTTCTTATGAAACTATTCCAGAGTATAGAGAGTATGAAAGGATGGGCACTACTGTAGTAAATGCCCTTCTCTTACCGAAGGTGAGGACTTACCTTAAAAATTTGGAAGATAGGATTAGGGAAAGGGGTATAAAAGCAAGTTTAAAGGTTATGCAATCTAATGGGGGGATAGCTGAGAGGGAAATAGTTTCTCTTAAGCCCTTCACAATTATAGAGTCTGGTCCAGCTGCTGGTGTTATAGCTTGCTCTTACCTTACTAAGTTAATGAATATTGAAAGGGCTCTCAGCTTTGATATGGGAGGGACTACTGCTAAGGCTGGTATGATTCTAAACCATTTGCCTGAATTCACTAACGAGTATGAGGTGGGAGGAAAAATTCATGTGGGTAGGATAATTAAGGGAAGTGGTTATCCCATAAGATTTCCCTTTGTAGATTTAGCTGAATGTAGTGCTGGAGGAGGAACCATAGCCTGGTTAGATTCTGCTAATACATTAAGGGTAGGGCCTTTGAGTGCTGGTTCAAACCCTGGCCCCGTATGCTATGATAGAGGAGGAGAGGAGCCTACCGTTACCGATGCTAACTTACTATTATCAAGGCTACCTGAAATTTTAGCTGGAAATCTTAAATTAAATTATGAACTTGCTAAAGAAGCTATAAAAAATCTTTCCGTTTCTTTAAACTTAGATGTTATAGATACAGCAAGTGGTATAATAAGAATCGTAAATTCTCTTATGTCTAAAATTTTAAGGGTTGTGAGTTTAGAGAGGGGCTATGATCCAAGGGATTTTACCCTTATAAGCTTCGGTGGTGCAGGTCCCATGCACTCCTGTCCTTTAGCCGATGAGTTAAGCATAAAGAGAATTTTAATACCCTTAAACCCTGGTTTGTTCTCATCCTTTGGTTTGCTATCATCAGATTATACTCATAACTTTGTAAGAAGTGTGGTTAAGAAAATGGGGGAGCTTAAAAAAGAATACTTAGATGAAATCTTTGATTCCATGCTTAAAGAGGCAATTGGGCTTCTTAATAGAGAGGGTATAAAGGATGAGCAGAGAAGCTTCTTTAAATTTTTAGATTTAAGGTATTCAGGTCAAGGCTATGAGCTACAGATTCCCTTTAAGGAGGGAGATTTAGAAAATATGAAAGAACTCTTTCATAAAAGGCACGAGTTACTCTATGGATATTCTGTTAGAGATGAGGAAGTGGAGGTAGTTAACCTAAAGTTAATTTCCCTAGGCTCTTTAGAAAAACCTAAGTTAAAGAAGATGGAGGAAAGCCTTTACAAAGATGGTAGGGAGGCTTTAAAGGAGAAAAGGAAGGTTTACTTTGAGAATGAAGGTTTTTTAGAGACTTCAATTTATTTGAGGGGTAAGCTAAAAGCTAAAGACGAGATCCATGGACCTGCTATAATTGAGCAATATGATGCTACCACAGTGATTTATCCTAAATGGTCTGCTAAAGTTGATACCTTTGGGAATCTTTTATTGGAGAGATGGTAGATATAATTACAGCTGAAGTTATTAGAGGAGCTTTGACTTATACTGCTGAAGAGATGGGCATAACCCTTAGAAATGCAGCCTATTCACCAAATATAAAGGAGAGGATGGACCACTCTTGTGCTATCTTTGATAAAAAGGCTAGATTGTTGGCTCAAGCAGAGCATATACCTGTGCATTTAGGCTCCTTAGTTTATGGAGTAAAGGAGGGCTTAAAAAAAATCGGAGAGCTTGAAGAAGGGGATATGATAGCTTACAACGATCCTTACATTAGTGGTACTCATTTGCCAGATCTTACTTTAGTGGCTCCCATATTCTACAAAGGAGAAATAGTAGCTTATGTAGCTAACAAAGCTCACCATTCTGATATAGGAGGAAAGGTGCCTGGAAGCATGCCCATCAACTCTAAAGAGCTTTTTGAAGAAGGTTTAGTCTTACCTCCTTTAAAGATCTTAGAAAAGGGTAAGATTAAAGATGAAATTCTTCAAATAATAGAGAGGAATGTTAGAACACCAAAGGTGACTTTGGGAGATTTAAGAGCCCAGATAGCTTCTAACCATTTAGGGAATAGGAGAGTTTTAGAGCTAATGGATAGATACGGTTATGAGAAATTTTTAGAGGCTTCTGATTATATAATGGATAGGTCAGAGCTTTTGCTTAAATCAAGAATAGAGAAGTTACCAAAGGGGAGTTGGGAAGCTGAAGATTATATGGAGAGCACTGGAGTAGAGGAGAAAAGGATGAAGATAAAGGTTAGAATCGATGTTTATAAGGATGAAATTTCCTTTGACTATGAAGGTACTCATGATCAGGTTAAAGCCCCCATTAATGCTGTATATGGGGTTACTTTAGCTGGAATTTACTATACCTTAAAGTGCGTCATTGAACCTGAATTGGATATTAACGATGGAGCCTTTAGACCTATAAAAATAAAGGTTCCACTAGGATCCTTACTTAATCCTATTCCTCCAGCTCCTGTAGCTTTAGGTAATGTAGAGACTTCTCAGAGAAACGTGGATGTTTTAATGAGGGCCTTTTCAAAGTTTTTACCTGATAAAGTATGTGCAGCTTGCCAAGGAACCATGAATAACCTTTTGATAGGAGGTTACGATGATATTAGAAAGAAATTCTGGACTTTTTATGAGACTATAGGGGGAGGTTATGGAGCAAGAAAGGGTTTAGATGGAGTTGATGGGGTCCAATGCCATATGACAAATACCATGAATACCCCCATTGAGGTTATAGAATCCGAATTTCCCTTAATAGTAACAAGGTATAAGTTAAGAGCCAATAGCGGAGGAGCTGGAAAGTGGAGAGGAGGCATGGGAATAGAAAGGGCCTTTAAGCTCATAGCAAGAGAAGCTACTGTAACTTTTATAGCCGAGAGGCACAAGATAAGGCCTTGGGGATTATTTGGAGGGAAGGAAGGGGCTCCTGGAGAGCTTTACCTTATAAAGAGAGGTAAAAAAGTGAGGCTTAAAGGAAAATGTAGTATTAAAATGGAAAGAGGAGATGAAATAGTGATTAAAACTCCTGGGGGAGGAGGCTATGGGGAACCTAAGGAGAGGGACAAAAAATTCTTATTAAAGGATTTAGAGGATGGTTTAATTTCAAGAATTAAATTTAATCCTAATTCTTAAAAAGTTTAAGAACATCTTTTACCTTTTGATGAGGGATGGGAAAGATACCTATAGCTATAATTGGAGCTACTGGAATTGTAGGGCAACAATTTATGGTAGCCTTACAAAATCATCCTTGGTTTGAAATTTATAGACTTGTAGCTTCAGAGCGTTCAGCAGGTAAGAATTATAGGGAGGCTTTATACCATGATGGAATCTTTGGTTGGTACTGTGATGAAGGGCTTAAGGAAGAGCTCTTAGAAATGAGGGTAATAAGCATGGACGAATTTAAACCTAGGGATGTTAAAATAGTATTTACAGCTTTAGACTCTTCTGAAGCTAAGGTAATAGAGCCTAAGTTGGCTGAGAAGATTCCTGTAATAAGTACCGCTTCTTCTTTTAGATACTTTGACGATATACCAATTTTAATTCCAGGTGTAAATAATGAGCATGTAGAGCTGATAAGGGTTCAAAGGGAGAAAAGGGGATGGGAGGGATTTATAACCCCTATTCCTAATTGCACAACCACAGGCTTAGCCATAACTTTAAAGCCCTTAGATGAAACCTTTGGATTAGAAAAAGTATTGATGACCTCTTTACAGGCTGTATCAGGGGCAGGTAGAACTTCAGGAGTTTTAGCTTTAGATATCCTAGATAATGTGATTCCTTATATACCTAGAGAAGAGGAAAAAGTTCAGAGAGAGACAAAGAAGATCTTGGGAAGATTTACTGGTAATTCCATAGAATTTTCAGATGTACAAGTTAGTTGCACTTGTATTAGAGTAAATGTTAGAGATGGACATACAGAATCGGTCTTTGTATCCATGAAGAAGGAAGCAGATGTAGAAGAGGCTAAGCAAGCCTTTAGAACCTTCGGTAAATCCTTAAGAGAGCTAAATTTACCATCAGCACCAAAAGAGATGATAGTAGTTCATGAAGATCCATCAAGACCTCAACCAAGATTAGATAGGGATACCTACGATGGTATGGCTACTATAGTAGGAAGGGTTAGAAAGGATGAAGCTTTGCCTAATGGGTTAAAGTATGTTTTACTATCTCATAATACAAAGATGGGAGCAGCAAAGGGAGCTGTATTGGTAGCTGAGCTTTTATCTAAATTTGGCTTTATAGAAGGGTTTTGAAGAAGTTACTTATATTCTTCTCGTTAGGGGTTATAGCTTTAGCCTTTACTATCTTCTGGATAAATCCTAGTGAGCTTAGCCTTCATTTTTATAACATAGAATATTTCCCTTTAGGATTATCAGTCTTATTCTATTTATCTAGCTTCTTTATAAGGGCTTTAAGATGGAAGGTATTGATAAAACCTTTAGCTGATAAGGTAAGTTTTAGAAACTTATTCTGGATGGTTTGCATTAGTTTAATGGTTAATGTTTTATTACCTTTAAAGATAGGGGAAGTGGTTAGAGCTTACCTATTAAAGATTAGAGAGAAAGTGCTTTTTGTGGAGGGCTTATCTTCTGTGATAGTGGAGAGGTTATTAGATATACTAACTTTAGCCTTAATAGGTATCATAGGTTTAAATGTTATTCCAGAAGCTTTGGCTCTTCCCTCTTGGATTCACCAAGGTATAAGGGTAACTGGGCTAACTGTAGGAGGTTTAATGGGCTTCTTTATATTAGGCTTAGTTAAAAAAGATCCATTAATAGTAAAATTAGTCTCCCTTTTAAGATTCTTAAAGGTTCCCTATAGGCTTGTGGATAGGGGAACAGATATATTAAATTCTATGTTTAAAGGGGCCAGTGGATTAAGCATTAGTAAAGTCTCTCAATTTCAAGTAAGTATTATGACCCTCTTAATTTGGTTGGTCCATATAGGTTGGATTTACTTCACTTTTCAAGCCTTTAATATAAATATAGCTCTTCCAGCTTTAATTTTGGGCTTTGTTATAGTTACCTTAGGTACTTTAATTCCTTCACCCCCAGGCTTTTTGGGGACTTTTGAAGCCTTATGGCTAACAGTATTTTTGGCTTTAGGAAGCATTAATATAGGTCGGTTATTAGCCCTCATATTAATAGCTCATCTGGTCAATGTAGGTTCAATAATGGTTGTAGGAACCTTAGGTCTTTTCTTTATGGGCTTATCTTTTGGAGAGGTTTTGAAAGGAAGTAAAGGTTAAAAATTCATATCATATCTTACCATATAGAAATATCTTACCATATAGAATTTTCCCATTCTTAAGGACCTCTAGAATAAAAGAGTTTCCTTCATCTTTCATTTTAATGAACTCACCAGGAGTGTATCCGATGGTCTCAAGAGGGAGATCATCGTTTAAAGATAAGAGAGTCTTTATCCTATCTAAAAATTCTTCCTTAAAATCAGCTATAACTATTATATCTACATCTGATCCTTCATTTATGTCACCCCTTGCAAAGGAACCAAAGAGAATAACAGCTGAAGGATTAAGCTCTCTAACTACTTTATCCTTATACTTCTCTATCCTCTCAAGCATTTCCTTACTTCTCTTAATATCGATTCTGCATAGTTTAAGCATTTAATTGCCATCTCCTCTGTATAGTATTTATAGGGAGCCCCCGATGGATAAAAGTTAGGGTACCTTGAACCAATATAGTGCATATCCAACTCCTTACCATGCTCTAGAAGTTTTTGAAAATCCTTAATATATTCTTTAGAAGCCTCAATGAGCTCAGTTACTGAGTGAGTAACTATTGCTCTAAAACCTTTAGAATAAAGAAAGCCTTTAAGGGCCTTTTCTGCTGCTTGCGGGGCGAAGAAGGCTGATGCATAATAATTTCTAGCATCTTTACAATCCTTAGCTGTTTTAAGATCAGCCTCTGCCTGATCTAACCATCTTAGACCTTCCCTTAAGTTATTATTCATCTACCCTTCTTTTTTAGGTTCTTACCTATATACTCTTTGATGGCTTTAAGGTATTAGATAATTTACCATAATGTGCCACTCTTTGATTCCTAGGCTTATTAAAAAATTATGATAAAGGGCCCCTTTTCTATTCTTAGGAGTTACGCAGCTGCTTTAATCTTATCACCATGATGAACTTATTTCAAAACTCTTATATATGCTCACGCATATAAAAAGATTCTAACTAAGTGCATTCGGCTCCAAAGGAATAGAATTACAAAGAGAGTTAAGAGAGCAATAAGGTTAGCTATGAAGACTGGAAATAACCATCCTAGTATGGGTTGAAAAATGGTTTCCTAGCTCTACCTCAGACTGCACTCTTTGATCCAATATTTGAACCGACAAACCGACTAAGATGCCAGCTATTAGTAGAACTTGCTGTGTTGCATAATTCCTTAGAAAACTAAATACTATTAAGGTGATTCTATGAAATTCGAGAATAAGTGGTACAAGTTAGATTCTATAAGAAAGATTAAAGTCAGTAGGAAGAAGCAATACAAGGATAAAAGAAACTGGAAAAAGTATAACAAGAAGCTGGTAAGGGAAGTCGAACTTATACTTGATTTCCCTTTAAACAGAAGAGTGAAGCAGGGAAGAGGACATCCTTATGAATACAGCAATTCATTGATGCTGTCTATATCTGCATTAATATACTTTAATCTACCATTCAGACAGACAGAAGGGTTGTGTAAAGCTATGAAGAAGCAATTGAAGCTAAAGAAAGTACCGGATTACTCTACTATCAAAAGAAGATTTAGCAAGGTAAATGTTCCTATAAGAGCTGATTCTAATGAGCCTGTTGTTATAGCTGTAGATTCAACTGGCGTAAAAGTAAAAAATAGAGGAGAATGGTTAAGAGAACAGTATGGAAAGAAAAAGAGAAAAGGTTATGTAAAGCTACATATAGCCGTTGACATAAAGAAAAAGAAAGTATTATCAGTTAGAGTGACTGATGAAAAGAAGCATGATTCTACCCAAATGGTTCCATTGGTTGATGGTATAGATAATGTAGAGAAGGTGATAGCTGATGGCGCTTATGATGCAAGATATTTGTTTAATCATTTAGATAAGCTAGGAATAAAGCCTGTCATAAGAGTAAGGGATAATGCGATAGCCAAAGCTAAAGGCAGTTTGGCTAGAAAGAGAACGGTTATCTAGTATAAGTAGGATCTTGATAAATGGAAGGAAGATAATGGCTATGGACAGAGATGGCAGTCTGAAGCAGCTTTCTCATCTATCAAAAGAAGATTTGGTGAGTTTGTACGGTGCATCAAACCTCCAAATATAGAGAAGGAAATGCTTATGAAATGCTTTGTGTACAATCTTGTTGTGTAAGATAAGCAAAGGTAATTTGGTTAGAGGATAGTAGATTGATGATGATTTATGCAACAAAGCAGTAGAACTCCCAACCATTTCAACTTGCCATGCCATCCCTTAATTGCCTAAAACCCTAGGAGTAATGTTACAATCAAAGCCAATATAAACGGGAGGATAATAGACCATTCATTGAGCCCTAGATAGAAGGAGATAAAAAATACTCACCTCCTCTCGAACCACTAATAGGCCCCGTCAGATAACGCAATACGGCTAACAGGTTAGTGAGTGGCAATAGGGGTCCCACTCTCTCAAAAAGCTCCTTTTGAGCCTATGATGAATTAAAAGTCCTCCAACGGCAAAAATTGGGTGCATTAAAGGTCCAGCTAATAGCATTGCTATCCATCTTGAAGACTTTTTGGTTCAGAGGCTAGACGTAACCAGAGAGACTTCATCTTACTATGAGCAGAATATAAGATCTTAACTCATCCTGTAGAATTTATAAGTTCAGAAGAAGTTTGTACGAGACCAATGAAACCTGTAACTGGGCTTCGCCCAGAAGCCCAGAGCACTGCCCAATGCCCTTCACGAATTGCAGTGGATATATAGGCTAGCAGAGCAACCATTACGAGCAGGCGCCATGTAGATGAACCAGCTTGGTTTTTGAGTATTTTAACCTCCCTTTAAAGCTGGTAAGCCAACTTCTCCTCTTCTTGATTTCCCTAGTAATCTATTCCGTTCTATAGATAAGAGGTACCTTATTGCTACCTTTCTTGGTTTGATGAGGTTTTGAAAGTTCATCTTTTAAAGAAGATAATATAAGTCAAGTATATCTCATTTAAAACTTTTCTTATCTAATTCCAAAGGCAAGGTTAGCCATAATATAAACTATTATTATCTGAGCTTTGTGGCTTAATTATTGTTGTGTGTTTGCTCTTTGTTTTTAGTGTTGGGTTGTGTTTATAGGTTTATGATTGTGTTGTATATGAATGCTTTTATTTTTAGCTCTTTGGCTATGTTTGGCAGCTCCTTAGCCAAGCAGTAATCGCCGAAGATACGCTTGAATGTTGAGAACGCTGTT
>JARVJX010000024.1 GCA_029775995.1 Nitrososphaeria archaeon
GAACCATGAAAGCCAGGACTAGGCGCTTCTTTAACAACTTCCCAGTAAGGAAAAAGCCTATCTTCAAGATAAAACTCTTCATAAGGTTCTTCGTCCTATGGTACAACTTCATAAGGCCCCATCAAACACTAAAGAGACCGCCAGCAATACCAACAACTTGACAGTATCCTTCATTCTATATTAAATAATATATGGAAGACTTTGCAGTCTCATACCAAGTTTTTATTATTTATACTGTTTATATCTTAAACTCTCTTCTCCTTACCTTCCTTATAGCTCTAGGAAGGAGCAAAATACTAACCATAAGGAAAAAGAGGAGTAAGGGAATTAAGTATTGAGGAAAGGATAGGAGGTAAAAGGAAGAAAGAGAGCATAATATGGCTCCTATAATGGCTCCTATTATCCCAAAGAAGGCTAAGCCTCCAATTGTGCAAGCTGAAGTTCCAAAAATTGGGATAAGGGGCTTAGCAATTCTTTCTTCTATTTTACTAACTTCTATATTTATTTGACCAGAGGCTATAGCTTCACCTTGTAATATCCTTCCTGAAAGGGAAAGGGGCTCAGAAACAGAGCTCTCTGGTATTTGAACGGTTATAGGAATTTCTATTTCACTTCCTTCATAGCTTCTTGGTAAGCTATGAACCAATATAATATAACTTGGCAAATTTGCTCTTTCAATTAGAAACCAATTAGAAAAAGGATTCTCTATCTTTATAGCTGTATTTATAATTTGATTTGGAGAGCCTGTGAGGTAAAGGGGTTTAATGGTTAGATAATAGATATTATCTCTTCCTCCCTCTCCCTCTCTTGCACTACCTCTCCATATGACTTTTACATCATGAATAGATTGGAATAGGATAGTGAATTTTATTATGTTTCCATCATAGTTCCAGGCTATTGGAATATCATCCAATAAAACAGCAGAAGGCTGCCTTGAAGAATAAATGCGAAAAGATACATAACCATTCGCATCTATCGTTATCTTCAAGGTTCTTCCAGTAGTTGCACCTTCAGGGTAATCAGCATAGTTTAGATAATCCATTGCTTTTATTAAGTGAGGATTATCGTTATCGGGAAAATCTATAAATTCTACATATACTCCCTCAAATTTCTTTTGCATATAATTGGCTACTTTATACCAGGAGTAGAGACCCCAAGGCTGAGTTTCACTATTCATTTCTATATTTGGTGAAGACCATTCGCCAGTATGTATCTCTGTTATAGTAGAATTATAGACAGTTCTCTGCCATAATCTGCTTAAAGCGATAAAGGCTAAGGTATCATTCATACCTAAAGAGGCTTCTAAAACTAAAGAGGCTTTGTAAGTTGAGTAATCATGGTCTATACGGTTTTTATTAGCATAGATCCATATTCTTGGCAGATTGGGATTTGGAATACTCATAGCTCCCATAGGTAATAAAGTGTAGCCTTGAGGGCGAGTAGAATAATGTATTGAATTTAAACCTCTATTTACAGCCTCTAAATAGGCTGTACCTCCACTTCTTTCATAAGCCTCTCTTAAGGCTATAATAGCATTAGCTGTTACATCTAAATAAGATGTTTCATTTAATCTTACACCCTTAGCATTAATCAAGTTTCCTTTCATCCTAAAGGTTCCTATCACTCCAGGAGGATCTTGAGGCTCAGGGTTTAGAACTTGATGCTCTAAAAGTTTATTTGCGCTTTGGTAAGCTATTGAAAGGTAAGTAGCATTATTAGTAAGATCGTAAAGCCTTAAACTTGCTCTAACAAACTGAGCTAGAGATGGTACATAGGTTCCCATAGTTTGGGCATTTAGCATTCTCCAATAATAGTTCCAGATCTTTAAAGCAAGAGATAGGGTATTAGGATCTTTTGTTATAGCATAATTATTTACTAACTCATAAGCTATTTCTCCGTAATAAAAATTGTTTGAGAAGTCTACTCCTTTGAATCTAGGGTTTTCTATATTATCATAGGCAAAAAATTGTTCATAAATATCTGGGTTAGTATAATCCCAAGTAGTCATAAATACTATCTTCAATTGGAAAGATATGCTTTGATTAGGATTAAGGTTTGGTAAAGAATGCTCTAACTGTAGCCAATGCAAATATCCAGCAGGACTAGGCGCTTGAGTTGAATTGAAATACCTTGTATTTATTACCTTAGTGAACTTTATAGGGCTACTATCAGCAAATATGGATGGATTTATTATTATAGCAATTCCATAGCTCCCTATCCAATCTGGTATCCTTTTTATAGAAACTATCATATAATTGTATTTCCAAGTTGATAGATGAGGTGCAGTAAATTCATAGGGAGATTGAACTCCTGGCTCCTCCCATCCTACTCCTGGGAAATAAATGTATTTATAACCTGCTCCTAAAGTATCTAGACCATCAAAGGCATTTCTAAATTTTATGTTAGTTAGTATGTTTGATGAAAGGTTTGTTATGGTTGTATTTACAAGCATATAAGAAGAGTTCTTCTGAAGAGTATATTTTATCGTTGCTCTAACATTAGGAGATAGTTGCTCATGAACTAAGGATACGCTATTTGAAGTGGATTCTAGGTAGGATGTAGAGGAGCCAAAATTAGCATTAAAGGTAACATCATCTATAAATACAGTATTTAATGAGTTGGTTTCAAATCTTACTCCTATTACACTCTTTGTAGCATTAAGCTCAGATTTGAAGTGAGTTCTTAAAGTCCAGGTATTAGTAGCTATAGTTGGAAAGGATTTTGATGTACCATCACTATAGAGTATCTTCATTATGTAAGGGGTTGGTGAAGATGAATAATCCCACCACCAGAAGCTTTTAATGGATAAATAACTTAGGGAGAAGGAAAACTTTTGCTGTATATTTCTTGAAGCCTGATTCTCATCTCCATAGTAGAGCTTTAGAGCCTTTTGAGGAGAATTATAACTTTCTGTTCCTATATCTGGTATGTTGTAATTTATGGACCAATTAACATAAGAGGATATAGTGTTATATTTTATCAATACTACATTATATTGCCCAGGATACTTAGTTTGATCTTGTCTTAGTGGTATTCCAAAAACATCTAAGCGTATATACAAAGCATCTTGGTTTGGTTGCTTATTAGCTACAAAGGTGCTATGAGCTCCATATTCTTTTCCTTGATAAAAGCCAGTAAAGGAAGCTGTAATAGTGAAGCTTCCTGCCCCTTGAACTGTTATAAGTTGCGATGAACCTTCACTCAGAGTGAATATATTACCATTACTTTGAACGAAGCCTATGGTAAGTTTAGCATACATAGGGTGTGAAGTTATGCATGGATCATTAACAGGTTGATAACCACATATATCCGATTCCCCACTCTTAGGTTCATATTGAAAGGTAGCTGAAGTAGTTCCCCAAATCATATAGGGCTTATTGTTCTGTATAGGATAAGAGATGTGATTTTGAAACCAGGATACTGATAATGTTCCTTGAGTATTGCTGGTTGGAATAGAAGCTTCAGAAGAGCCTGGGGAGGTAGCTAAAAGTTTTCCGTAGGTTTGTACGCCATTAACATACTGAAAGCTTGGATCTTCTCTTATATAAGTGGTTCTTGAAACTGTTAAAGGATCTGCTTGCCAGGGATCATGGTATTGAGCATCGAAGCCAGCATTATTTACAGCTTGACCTAAGCCTGAATCCATATTTATGCTTACACTTGAAACCTTAGGATCATCTGATGTTTTATATTCATAGTTTGAACCTTGCATATAAGCAAGCTTAAGAGTAGGCTCAATAGGATGGTATATTTGCAGTAATTTCTTAGGATCTTTATAGCCTAAGTTTGGTACCCCATCTATTCTGTATAGTTGATTGGTTATGCTTAGATTTTTGTTTGGAGGATCATTCCAAGCTCCATGAGTATTTTGTAGAATTTGAGGTTGTGTATCTATCCACCTTCTTGGAACATATCCATCATAACTATACTTTTTTATAAAGTTTAGAATCACTCTTTGCTTTTCTTCATCTGGTCTAAGGTTAAAGCTTCTAAGAAGCTTTGCATGGTCATCGAGCCAATAAGAATAGGGTTGGGAAGGTGCTTCTTTGAATAGATCAAATTGAGGATTGTATAAAACGTTTTTTATGCTTTGATTTCCCTTATCTATGAACTCATAGGCTGAAACATTGGGTAATAAAAGAAGAAGTATTAAGAGGAATAAAATAAAATTCTTTTCTTTCATCATGGAAGTCAAGGCAAGGCAGAGAATACTATAAGCATGAAGAGCGTGTAAAAGGAAGCTATTAAAAATATTAATCCAAAAAGTATAAGGAAATTTATTATATACACTGCTTTACTCCTTTTCTTTCTTGCATCTTTAAAAAGCATAAGCCCTACCAATACAAAGATTAGAATTAATGGAAAGGTAGGCGTAGTGTAGAAGGGGTCTTCGAAGATTTGAAGAAAAAACAAGCGGAAGAGATAGTATAAGAAGTTGAAGGTAGCTGATTTAGGAAGAAGGATGTAGAAGAGGGAAAGGGCAAAGTATATGAAGTAAAGGGCAACAAGGAGACCATGATTCTGATCTATAATCTCTAAAATTTTTTTATGGTTTTCCCCCATCACTAATTAGAATTATAATTGAATATATAAGCATAAAGAAGAAGAGGGACTTTAGCCGCTAAAAAGTTAGCGCAGTTGCGCTAACTATAATAAATCCTACTATCTGAAGGGTAAAAAGCAAAGTTTAGCGGCTAAACTTTTTCTAGCCATATACAACTGGGTGCTCTTCAATGCTTATCGTGACAACATCTAATCAGATTTAAAGTCTTATACCAGCATTTTCTCACCAACAAAAAATAAAATTGAATGAAAAACTTAAATAATATGCTCTTGATAGTAAGAGCATGGACAGTAGTAAAGCGCCTAAAAAAAGTAATCAACCAATAATATTCTATAGAAGGTTAACAAGGAGAGAAGCCTTATCCACTGGAGCAAAGATTGGTGTAGCTGCTGGTGTAGCTGCCATAATAGCTGGTGTTGGAGGATACTTTGGAGGATTGGCATCTCTACCTCCTGCAAAAACTTTAACTCAAACTGTTAAAGAAACTGTAACACAAGCAGGAGCTCCTCAAACAGTAACACAAACTGTAACAACTACCCTTGCCCCTGGTGCAGCCCAAACTATAACACAAACTATGACTCAGACTATTGAAAGAACTATAACTCAGACCGTTGGAGTAACTCCTAAGGTTGAAGTGATTCTTGGTGCAAATGCGGAAGAAAGAGTCTATAATGGATTAAAGAAGCTTATTGAAGAAGGAAAGATAAAGCCTGGAACCGTTATAACAGTCTTAGCCAATCCTGGTGCAGGTACCCATTGGGATAAGAAATACTTTAAGGGATTTATTGATGCTACGAATGGTATGGTTGATATAAATGTTGTAATGGTTCCACCTGAGCAGACCTTCTCTAAGATAGTTACAGAAGCTGTAGAAAAATCTGGAGCCTATGATGTATTTGTTATAGTTCCAGTAGCTGATTTGCCTGAAGTAGTTGAAGCTGGTGCATTATACGATATTACAGATTTCGTAAACAAATATGATCCTGAAATGTTTGGCTTCCCCAATGGCTACCCTGAGCAATTCCAGAAGAGTGCAGGCTTCTATAATAAGAGATGGTGGGGCTTCAACTTAGATTACGATGTATGGTTAACCCACTATAGAGAAGATATATACATGGATAAAGGGATTAGAAGGGAATTTGAAGATAAATTTGGCTATCCCTTAAGACCTCCTGTAACTTGGAAAGAATATAGGGATCAATTAGAGTTCTTTTATAGGCCTGACGAACCTCCCCGTACAAAGCTAAACCTATCTGATGAAAAAGGATTCTTTGGAGGTTGGGATTATAAAGTACCCTTCTGGGAGCTTTTCAGCATAGAATTGAGATGGTGGACAACCGGATATCCCTACTTTGATAGAAATATGAATCCAACCATAAATAAGCCAGAGGTAGTTAAGGCCATGAAGGACATGGTTGAGGCATCAAAGTTTCAGCCAAAGGAAAGCTTCACAGCCTATTGGGACGTTAACTATCCTTGGTTCCAGCAGGGAAAGATGGCCTTTCTAATTTCATGGACATCCCTACTAAAATTTGTATCTTTAGAGGGTTCAAGGGTAAAAGGAAAAGTTAAGGTTGCCTTTGCACCTGGCTATCCCTTAGCTGGTGATCCTGATCAAGTTGGCATAGATAGAGCCTCTGTAAGAACTGTAGGATTCATTGCAGCTAGCCATGTGATTACCGTTAGCAAATATAGCAAGAACCCAGAGTTAGCCTATCTATTTGTTCAATACTATGTATCTCCAACAGCAGGAACTAAAATAGTAGAAGACCCTGCTGGCTACTATGAGCCTTACAGATATATTCACTTCCAATCTCCTGTCTTTAAGAAAGAGTGGGGTGAAGAGAATCTTAGAGTATCCCTTGACAACTACGATTATTTGGCTCCATCCCTTAAGCTCCCTGGACGACCAAGATATAACGATGTATTGGATAGAGAGATGAATGCAGCTCTACAGGGAAGAAAGAGTGTTGAAGATGCAACTAGCACTATAGCCAAAGAGTGGGATAAAATTACAAATGAGATAGGTAGAGATAAGCTGATAAAGGCTTGGAATGATGTGCTAGAAAATGATATAGGTCCTAAGCTAAAACCTTACTTGAAAGTCTAGTAAAGAAGAAAAATGAAGAGAGCCCCAAGATCCACAAAAGTGGCTCCATTAATACTGATGGGGCCAGTCCAATTTCTCATTTTTTTTATCGCTATAATACCCTTTATCCTAGAGATTTATCTTAGTCTCACTCCTTGGTCTCCTAGATTAGGAGATATATTTCAAGCTCCTTTTAATTGGGGAGCCAATTATGCTAAATTGATTACAGAAGATTATAGGTTTCTTTCAGCTCTAGGTAGAACAGCATTGTTCACAGCTACAGCTGTTACTGTAGAATTCTTTGTAGGTTTAGGATTAGCTGCCCTTGTAGATAGGGAGTTTAAAGGGAATAAAGCCGTTTTTATAATACTTCTTGTGCCCATGATGTTTATGCCTGTGGTAGTAGGTCTTAATTTTTACATGATCTTTCAACCTGAAGGTCCCCTTAATCACTTTTTGAGTATAATTACAGGCTCTCCTATTAGAATTGATTGGACTACTTCTGAAGGAACTCTTTTTTTAGCTGCCATTCTAACTGATGCTTGGCACTGGACACCTTTTATGTTTTTAATTCTCCTTGTAGGTTTACAATCAGTTCCTCCAAATATAGTTAACGCAGCTAAAACTCTAGGAGCTTCCAATTGGAGTATCTTCAAAGATATAAAATTGCCCATGATGAAGAGAATTATACTGATTGCCTTAGTAATAAGAGCCATAGAATCAACAAAGATCTTTGATGAGCTCATAATGTTTGCAGGAGGTAGAACCAATTATGTTTTTGAGAATATATCCTTATGGACCTATATAATAAATTCCCAACAAACCCTTGTAGGTTATGCATCCAGTGGTGCCCTCTTAATCTTCATTCTTATCATTCTGGTTACCTTAACAGTAGTTATTCCCCTTTTAACTAGGAGATGATAAGATGAAAAGGGTTAGCTTAGAAAAGCCTAAAATTGGAATACATCTATATGTAATACTCATCCTAGTTCTTATAATAGCTATATTTCCCATCTATTGGTTAACAATAACATCCTTCAAACCTAAAGCTGAATGGATTGCAAGCCCACCCTATTGGTTCCCCAATTCCCCTACACTAATAGATTATTATGTGCTCTTCTTTAGCGATCCATCAGCTACTGCTCAGGTAGGAGCTGCCTTTATTGCCTTTAAACCTGCAACTAAGTCTTTTCTAGATAGTGCTATAGTAGCTGGCCTAGGTACAGCCTTAGCGGTGTTTGCAGGTATGTTAGCAGCCTTTGCAGTTTCAAGGCATGGTTTTGGAGGTAATACCTTTTTGGTTCTGGTCCTTATGCTCAGGATGGCACCCCCTATAGTTGCAGTGATACCTCTCATAGTCTTTTATTCTTTCATAGGGTTTACAGATACCTATCATGGTCTCCTATTGGTTTACGCTACCTTTTCCATGCCTTACGCTGTATGGATCATAAAGGGGTTAATAGATGAAGTTCCAAGGGAGCTAGAGGAGTCAGCAAGGTTAGATGGGCTAACCCCCCTTCAAGCTCACTTTAAGGTAACTTGGCCCCTGATTAGAGGAGGAGTATTGGCAACAGCCCTCTTTCTTCTAATTTTGAATTGGAGTGAGTATCTTTTTGCCCTCATGCTAACTAGAGGTAATGTGATAACCCTTCCAGTACAGATGACCATTTATCAGACCTACGCAGGAGTCCTTTACGGACCACAGGCTGCCTTAGCTATATTAGCGGTTATACCTTTAGTGATCTTTGGGATTGTAATAAGGAGGTTCTTAGCGAGAGGCTTGACCTTTGGAGCCGTAAAAGGATAAATAAAATTAGATAGAAGGCATGGTTAAATGACCAAAATACTCTTAGAAGACTTAACTAAAATTTATGAAGGAGGAACGGTAGCTTTAGAAGATTTTAATTTAGAAATAGAGTCAGGAGCTTTCATATCTCTATTGGGTCCCTCTGGATGTGGAAAGACTACAACCCTAAAGCTCATAGCAGGATTACTTGATCCTACTAAAGGAAGAATTTTGTTTGATGGAGAGGATGTAACTTACACTCTTCCTCAGCAGAGAGGTGTAGGCTTAGTGTTCCAAGATTATGCAGTATTTCCCCATATGACAGGCTATGAGAACATTTCCTATGGTTTAAAGGTTAGAAAGTTGAGTAAGAAAGAGATCAGAGACAGGGTAATAGAAGTGGCAAACCTTTTAGAAATAGGAGATATTTTGGATAAAAAGCCTAGAGAAATGAATATCAGCGAATTGCAAAGAGTTTCTCTTGCAAGAACTTTGGTTATAAAACCGAAGGTGCTTTTGCTAGATGAGCCCTTAAGCAATCTCGATGCATCTTTAAGGGTTAGAACTAGAATAGAATTAAAGAAGCTTCAAAGGATTTTAAAGCAGACGATAATCTATGTAACTCATGACCAGGTAGAAGCTTTAACTCTCTCTGATAAAGTAGCTGTTATGAGCATGGGAAAGCTTCAACAGTATGATACACCAAAGAATATATTCTTAAAGCCTAAGAACAAATTTGTAGCTGGATTTATTGGAAGCCCACCCATGAACCTAATCCCTTGCTCTGTAATTCAGAAGGATGAATCCCTTATGATGGATGCTAATACCTTTAAAATTGATGTGACAGAGCTTAAAGATGTCTTAAATGACTATGTTAATAAAGAAGTTACCATTGGCATTAGACCTCAAGATATTACTCCTTCCCTTAAAGGAGGGATATTTAAAGCTAAGGTCTACTCAGTGGAGCATATAGGAATGGAGAATATAATAACAGCTAAAGCTGATGACATAATGATTAAATCCATAGCCCAAAAGGACTTTATACCAAATCTTGATGAGGAGTTATGGTTTAAGTTTGAGATAAATAAGCTATATATATTTGATAAAGAGGGTGAAAGAATTTGGAGAAGTTAAAACTTGAAAACATATCAAAATCCTTTGGGAAGAAGATAGTTTTAGACGATATAAATCTCTCAGTATTTGATAAAGAATTTTTTTGTATAACTGGAAGGTTAGGGGCTGGTAAAACCACATTACTTAGGATAATTGCTGGTCTAGAAACCCCTAGTAGTGGAAACGTTTATTTGGATGGGGAAGTTATAAACTATGTAGATCCTAAAGATAGAAGAATTTCCATGTTTTTTGAAAACCTAGCCTTGTATCCTAATAAAACAGGCTTTGAAAATATAGCCTTTCCCTTAAGGATTAAGAAGTTACCAGAGGATGAGATTAAAAAAAGAGTCTACGAAATAAGCGAACTATTGAACATAAAGTATCTTTTGGATAGATTACCAAGGACCTTTAGTGGAGGAGAGGCCCAAAGAGTGGCTTTAGCTAGAGCCTTAGTTAGAGATGCAAAAATATACCTTTTAGATGAGCCCTTAAGTAACATTGATGCTCTTTTAAGAATTCAGGCAAGGGCAGAATTTAGAAGATTACAAAGATATTTAGGAAAGACTTTCATTTATACAACTCACGATCCTATAGAAGCTTTAGCAGTAGGGGATAGGGTCTGTGTAATGAGAGAGGGTAAAGTCCTGCAGATTGATAAACCGAACCTACTTTACGATAAACCAAAGGATAGATATGTAGCTGCTTTTGTTGGAAACCCCCCAATGAATTTTATAACCTGTGTGTTGTGTCAGGAGGATGGTACCCTTTACCTTTCCCATGATAAATTCAGGCTTGATGTCACAAAATTTAAAGAAGCTATTTCAGATTTAATAGATAGGGAGGTAGATGTTGGTATTAGACCTGAATACATTGAAGTCAGTAAAGGTAGGATTGAAAAAGGAATAGGAACAAAGGTATTATCCACTGAATACCTTGGAGATAAGCTTATCCTTTACCTAGGTTTAAATGACCTCATAATAAGAGCCATAGGAAATCCTGAGCTAACCTATAGCATGGATGAAGAGGTTTGGATTAGATTCAGTTCAGAAAAGATTCATATCTTAGATAAAAAGACTGAAAAGGTTTTAGTATAAAAAAATAGGAGGTTTAAGTTATCCTATAATTTCTTCTGGTGCTACAGCTCTCCTTTCCTTTATGGATTTGTAGCAGGCTTCTATTAGGGCCATGGTTTTAAGATTGTCCTTCCCACTTATCTCTGGCTCCCTATCCTCCTCTATAGCTCTTAACAATTGACCCATCGTTCCTATAAAGGCATCAGGAAACCAACTCCAATCCTGCATAGTTGGGGATATCCAACTATCTCCTAACTTCTTTGAGTAGAAGCTTAAGGTATCGTTTGTAGCTCTGGGCCATCCTATGGTGCCTTTAACTATACCTTCAGTCCCTTCAATTCTCCAATGCATATGCTTATCATCAGTCCAAGAGAAACCATCATCGATTCCTATGGCTATGGCATCATCTTTATACTTTAAGGTATAACTTGCTATGATTTCTCCCTTAAATCTTAAACCCTTGAGCTTCTCTGCATCATAAGCTTCATAGGCTGCGGCATGTAACTCAGCTAAGCCATAACCTCCAGCTAATGCATAGAGGCTTTCAGGTTCACCAAACAAGAATCTAAATATATCTAGATGATGCACACTCAAATTCAATATAACCAATCTATCATAATCCTTTAGAAAAGTTTGCCAGTGGCCAGGGCTAAATAGATGAAAAACTGCTATCATAAATTTTCCAAGGTACCCTTTATTTATCAAGGTTTTAACAGACCTCATAGCTGGATCATAACGCATATTCTGATTTACAGCAAGCTTAACACCAGCTTCATCAGCCAACTTTACCATCTCTTTTGCTTCACTATAGCTTGTAGCAAAGGGTTTCTGGCATAAAATGTGCTTTTTATATTTTGTTGCCACTCTAACCAATTCAAGCTGTTCATGGGGAGGATAAGCAAGGTCAACCACTTCTACCTTAGAATCGGAGCACATTTCCTCAAAGCTATTGTAAACCTTAGGTATGTTGAATTCTTGAGCCAATCTTTCAGCCTTAGCCTTAGTTCTTGAGCATATACCAACCACATTAAATCCAGCCTTTTTGTAGGCTGGGATATGACAGGCTCTAACTATGAATCCAGCTCCACAGATTCCTATACCATAATCTAACTTCTTTCCTAAATGAGGTTTATAATCTAGGTCTATAACTCCGGCAATTGCACTCAAAAGACTCACCTTAACCTCTTATTTTCAGCTCATCCATCATTTGGGCTGTTACTTTATAGGCTTCTGTAACCCAATCTACCACTTTATCAGGAACTGGACAAAACTCAAGCTCTATGCTAATGGCATCATTGTAGTTCATTTCCTTCAAAACCCTTAAGTAATCTTTTAAAGGAGCATTTCCTTTACCAGGAGGCAAATCCCCATGAACTTGGCCATTATTATCTGAAAAGTGAACATGGGCCACTAAATCTTTTAATTTCTTTAGTTCATCTGGTGGAAGCCTTATAAGGTGAAGATGAGAAACATCAGCATTAGCCTTTACATTTGGATGGTTTACATCCTTTAGGAACTTTACCATGAGCTCTACACTATTTATAAGAGAGTTGTGAAAAGGTTCCAATTCCATAGCTATTACCATGTTAAGACTCTTTGCATGGTCCCCTAACTCTCTAAGACCTTCAACAGCCCATCTCCACTGTATTTCAGGCTTAATAACTTGCCTTTCCCAAATGTATTCTCCTACTACAAGGAGAAGCTTTTTACATCCAAATTCATAACCTACATCTAACCATTGCTTTACCCAATTTATAGCATACCTTCTAATAGGGGTATTGATATCTATTAAAGCTGGGGCTGGACAAGTTTGAGCTATGGGAGGTAATCCAGTTTCTTCTAAGGCTTTTCTTAAAGCTACCTTTTCCTTTACTGTAGTCTCATAAGGGTCTCTGAAAATATCATAGGTATCAAAGCCGATCTTCTTAGCCATCTTAACCCCTTCAACTAGATCAACCTTTGTTCCAAACCAGGCTGATTCAATTATACCTAGTTTCATGCCCTAAATATATCAAAAGGACCTTTATAAGCTTTAATTAGAGCTTGGTGGTAGATGAGCTATTGAATTAGTTTATAGGATAAATAAATTCTAAACTTCCCATTATCTAAATTTTAGCCGTAGTCAGCAGTTTCGGAATAGATAGGTTTAAATATTGGTAAATGTAGAAAAAGTTGGATGTCTGAGAGGCTTTATACAATCAAGGAAGCGAAGAAGCTTCTTGGAGTCACCACCTGGACTATTCAGCAATGGGATAGGCAGGGTAAGATTAGGTGCGTTAGAACCCTTGGAGGACGTAGGAGGATTCCTGAAAGTGAAATAAAACGCATCCTTGGTTTAAAAGAGGAAAGAATTATCGTAGGGTATGCAAGGGTTTCATCTTCAACTCAAAGAGACGACTTAGAGAGGCAGAGGCAACTTATTTCAAGCTACGCTAAAGAGAAAGGTTACGGTGAAATTCAAATCCTAACGGATATTGGTTCTGGGCTTAACGAAAGCAGGAAAAACTTCTTGAAGCTCTTAGATATGGTTTCAGAAAGAAAGATATCTAAGCTGATAATCGCTTATGAAGACAGGCTCATAAGATTTGGGGTTGAAACAATCAGAAGAATGTTCTCAGCCTTCGGAACCGAAATAGAGATAATAAACCATGAGGAGAAGACACCTCAAGAAGAGCTTGTGGAAGACTTAATCACCATAGTTTCCCATTTCGCTGGAAAGCTCTATGGCATGAGGAGCCACAAATACAAGGAGGTGGTTGAAGGTATCAAAAAGATTGTTAGTTAAAGCATACTCGATACCGCATAATTTTGAGGTAAATGAGCTTATAGAGAATTATATGAATACCTTAAGCGCCATCATGGAAGACTTATGGAAGAATATAGCATGGGTCAAGAGGAACAAGAGGCTCATACCCTTTTTAAGGAAAGATAAGGCCTTTAGAAAAGAGCTTAGATACAAGCATCTTAGAGGATGGGGTTACTCCAAGCATTATGTGGATTCTGCGATAAAACAGGCATATTCTATACTCAAATCATGGAGGAAAAGATACCTTCGTGGAAAAGCTGAAAGAAGAAGGCCTAAATTGAAGAGAAGAGGAAATTCGTTAGAGTTAAGGAAACACTTTACAGTTACAGTTACAGGGATCGGGTTCTCAAGATTTCGGTAAGACCCTACGAAGAAAACTTAACTATAGATTTAAGGAAGACATGGCGCTGGGATAGGATAAGGGGTTTAGAGCTTGGTGAACTCATACTCAAACAGGACAGGCTCATAATAACTGTTAGAAAAGAGGTAGAGCTAAAGGTTAAAGACCCAATAGCATGGGATACAAACCTCTTAACCTTAGACGGCTTTGATGGTAAGAATCATTATTCGTTAAGCCTGAGGGAAATCTACACAATTCACAGAACCTAGGAGCTGAAGAGAAGAACCATACAGAAACTTCCAGAAAAAACGAGGAAGAAGCTCCTAAAGAAGTACAGTTCAAGGGAGAGGAAGAGGGTTAACGACGCATTACATAAAATTGCAAAACGATTATCGGATAGAACAAACGTATTTGAGGCTTTAAGAAACTTCAAGGAAAGGATTGCTAAGACAAAGAGCAGAAAGATGAACAGACAAAACTCTAAGCATAATTATATCATGCTCCAGAAATATGCGGAGTATAAGTCTGCGTGGAACGGCCACGCCACCCTATATGCGAAAGCGAAAGGCACCTCGAAGAGCTGCTCTAGATGCGGGTATTATAATAAAGACCTAAGAGGAGCAGGCATATTCAGATGCCCAAGATGCGGGCTTGTAATTGATAGGCAGAAAAACGCGTCAATAAACCTTTGGAAAACGTTCCTTAGGATGTGGGGATTCACGTTCACGGGTTCACGCCGAAAGGAGTTAAGCTCAATGAAATGAGTCCTCCGATGAACCCTGAGGAGGACAAGAGCGGTGAGACTCAAGAACTAAGTATGGATTCATTCCATACATATCCATACTTAAATCAGAACCCCTTATACCATCGACAGAGATTTAGATTTCTAAATACATTTATGCTTAAATTACATAGAGATAACTCACTTTAAGGTATTACATATATGAGAAAAACATATTAACGAATTTTTAAATAGTAATGCGTATGATAGGAGTAGTTATATCTGGAACAGGAGATGTATCCAACAAGCATTACAAAGCTATAACTAGTACTACTCACGGAAAATTGCTTGGTGTTTGTAGTAGGGATGCTAAAAGGGCTGAAGAAGCTGCAAAAAAATGGCATACAAAAGCTTATGGTTTTGATGAGATGCTAAAGGATCCAGAGGTAGATCTTGTAGTTATATGCTCATCCGATGATGAGCATTATAGGCAATCCATAAAAGCTCTAGAAGCTGGTAAAAATGTAATAGTTGAGAAACCTCCAGCCTTGAATTTAAGGGAGTTAGTTCACATGGTCAAGCTTAGCAAGGATAAAAAGGTTCAGCTATTTCCAGTTCATAACTACATATTCAGACCAAGAATATTACAGGTGAAGCAAATGTTAGATAAGGGAGAAATTGGAGAAGTAACTTATGCTTTCTTCTCTTTAATTCAAAGGATGCCTGAAGAAAGGGCTAAAAGATATCATGGAGCCTTTTTAACTCAAGCTTACCATCAAATTTACCTTTCAAATTTCCTTTTAGGATTGCCTGAAGAAATAACAGCCATGAGCTCCATTATAACTTACAAGGAGGTTAAAATGGAGGAGTTAGCTGTTTCCATGTTCAAATACAAAAATGGTGCAGTAGCAAATATAGTTATAAACTGGTGTCTTAATGACCTTTCCACCCATTCATGGCTATGGCTTGAAAAAATTTTGGGGACTAAAGGTGTCATAACCGTTTCTGCCCTTGATGATTATTCCTATCATGAAGATATACCTTACCTTGCTGCTATAGTTTTAGGTTATCCTTATTCCTTCATAAACTATCAAAAGCACGTAATTGATGATGTACTAGCTGAGAAGAAGAAACCCTTAATATCAGCTTACGATGCTGTAATTGTACTTGATATGATTGATAAATTAAAGAATTGTGCCAATAAAGGAAAAGTTATAAAGTATAAGCCTCCTTCCTTAGAGGAGCTAATAAAGCAATATAAATTGGGCTAAAATGGAATTAGAATTCGGTCTTTGCTTACCCATTTTTTCTGGAGCCCATGACTCACATCCAAGGACTCCTCTTTTAGAAAAAGTTCAATGGGATAATATAGTTAAAGCTGTTAAAAAGGCTGAAAGGTTAGGTTTTAGTTCCATTTGGGTTGCAGACCATTTGATGCTTGGATATAAGGATGAGATTCTAGAGTGCTGGAGTACTCTTTCAGCCCTCTCCTCTATAACTAAAAGGATGAGGTTAGGAACCATTCATATATCTAACCTCTTTAGAAATCCTGCATTATTGGCTAAGATGGTTGCAACTTTAGATTATATATCTAAAGGTAGAATAGATTTCTTTTTAGATGCTGGTCATAAAGGTAGCCTTAGAGAGGCTAAGAGCTATGGGTATACATGGCCTGATGATAAAATGAGGGTAGAGATGCTGGTAGAGAGCATTGAAATAATTAAAGAACTTTGGAAAGGGAAAGAAGTGAACTACGAAGGAAAATATTATAAAATATCAGGAGCCATCTGCAGACCTATACCATTACAAAAGCCAAACCCTCCCCTTTGGATTGGCACTATTGGAGGGGAGAAGTTAGCTGAGGGAATTGGAGTAGATGAGCTTATTATGGAAGTTATAGCAAAGCATGCCGATGTTTGGAACAATACACCGGCCTCTGTTGATTACTGTGGAAAGAAGATAGCTGAACTTAAAGCTGTATGTAGCAAAGTTGGAAGAAAGTTTGAGGATATAAAGCTCTCTATAGAGAACCAAATCCTGATAGGAAAATCTGAAGATAAACTGATAAGATTAATAGAGGAGCTAAAAAAGAAGAACCCAAAACAATACTATTATCAAGATATGAAGAGTGTTAAAGATACATATATAATTGGAACTCCTGATGAATGTATAAAGAAAATAAAAGAATATAGGAGTTTAGAGATAAATAAGTTCCTTTTATGGTTTATGGATATGCCATCCTTAGAAGGGTTAGAATTGTTTGCAAATGAGGTTATGCCTCAGCTTTTAAAGAGGTAATTGGTAATCTCTGGATAAGAATATGACACATGGGGCTGAAGGTCATTTTGCAAAATTTGAGCCTTGCAAAATTATTCATATTCATAATCTAACAAAAGAGGACGAGCTGAACTCAAAAGGGATACTTCTGGCGGAGCATTATCAATGACTACAATCAAAGTTCCTTGAACAATGACAGCACACCATGCCTCTCTCCCTATGATAGGGAGTTACCAGTCCATGTATCCTAAGTATTCTTCTAAACCTTAGAACTTTGTAGCCCCATGCTCATGCATTAGGTAGCTACATTGAAACTCCTCTAAGGAATACCTACCCTTCTTCATCGTGGCTCCAATGGTAGTAGGAATGCTTCTCTACCTTCCATTTCTAGAGGAGAGAATTAGTAAGTTTAATAAAAAAGATTTAACCATACCATGAGTCTAAGGATTTAGGGATTCAGAATTTGAGGAAATGCAAACAGAAGCAAGATAGAAAGATATACGTGATTAAGGCTATTTTGAGTGATTGGGAAGGTAGAGTTAGGGGAAAACCCTATAGAATTTTAGCAATTGCTGGAGAGTTCACGTTATACGCTTTAGCAGAATCCATTGTAAAGGCTTTTGATTTTGATTTTGACCATGCCTTTGGCTTTTACGATAACATAAAGCATTGGATAGATTCGAGGGAATGCTATGAGTTGTTTAAGGATATTGAAGAAGATGATTGGTTGGAGCCTTCTCCTTGTAAAAGCGTGAAAAAGAGTAGGGTAAATAAAGTTTTTGATAGTATTGGAAGGCTCTGTTACCTTAAGGGTGAGTTAATCTTCTCCTTCATATATGTTCGTAAGGAGAAGGACACCTCTACCTATAGTACTCTAGGGTGTTTACTTGGTCTTTGAGGGGTTGAGCCTCCG
>JARVJX010000025.1 GCA_029775995.1 Nitrososphaeria archaeon
TAGCCTCCTTAACCATCCTCACAAGGTAATCCAGTCCACTCATAGAGTATGGAGAGAGGGAAATAGAACAAAAAGCCTAAGGTTAAATAGAATATACAGAATGAGAACGTTATCTTGACAGTCCCTATCAAAGCTCTTAACTCTCTAATTTTGGAGTAATAGCTTTCATCTATAAATTGCTTCTCAATAGACGCTAATATTTAGTATGTACTTTATTTTTATTGCTGATACTATGGGTTTATTTAAAGTTTGCAGTGATACAGATGCATTCTTATTATCTATCTAGATAGTTATATAGCCTTCCTCTCTATCTTCGCACAAAGAAAAGAAAAGAAACTTTAAACATAATGATTCTGAGATTTAACGAAAAGGGGTATAGTAAGATTTTATTATTACTAATACATTTACTCTGTGATGGGGAAATCGGAAGAAGAGGAGATAAATTATTTACGTCAGCTAAATGAGAATCTGAGTAGGAAAGTTTCCGAATTAGAAAAGAAAAATGAACTTTTGCTGGAAGCCCTAAGAAGGTACGAGCTACCTCCTAAGGTTCTTGGAACAGTGGCAAGGGTCATTGGTAATGAAGCAATAGTTCGTGTTGGCTCAAATCTCTACTCTGTTGATGCTGGTAATTTTAGTGAAGAGGATTTGAAGGTTGGTAGGGTTGTAGAACTTAGACAGGATACCCTTCAGATAGTTAGGCTCCTTAACGAATGGGATAGAGGGAAAGTGGGGAGAATAGTTGAAAAGGTAGAAAATTATTTTCTTTTAAGAACAAGGGAAGATGAGCTTATACCTTTACCTATTGAGCGAATGAATGATAAAGTTAAAGTAGGAGATGAGGTAGTTTACTTGGAACCCTTTTATCAGATAACTGACGTCTTCCAAAGGACTGAAGTTGAAAAATTTTTCTTACCAGAGAGACCAAAAATTCGTTATTCTGATATTGGAGGTTTGAAGGAACAGATAGAGAAAATTAGGGAAGTGATCGAGCTGCCCTTTAAATTCCCTGAAGAATATAAAAATTTGAGCTTAGAGGTTAAAGGAGGTATCTTACTGTATGGTCCTCCTGGATGCGGGAAAACCCTTTTAGCTAAAGCTGTAGCTGGAGAAAATTCTATGAATTTCTTAGCTATAAGTGGACCTGAAATTCTTTCAAAGTGGGTTGGTGAATCCGAGAGAATGCTAAGGGCTATATTTGAAAGTGCTAGAAGGTTTGCCCCCTCTATAGTATTCTTTGATGAATTTGAAGCTCTCTTTAGGTCTAGAGGCTTAGCTGATACATCAGGGGTGCATCTAAATTTAGTATCCCAGTTATTAAGCTTAACTGATGGAATAAAGTCCAATGAAGGTGTATTCGTAATAGCTGCTACTAATAGGCTTGATGTTGTAGACCAGGCTCTCTTCAGACCTGGGAGGTTCGATAACTTAATTGAAGTTCCTAGACCAAATAAGAATGCTTGTAAAGAAATAATAGAGATTTACTTTAAGAGTTTGCCTTTAGATGAAGAGGAATTAAAAAAGTATGGAAGCTATGAGTATGCAAAAGAGAATATTATCAACAGTATGCTAAGAAAGATCTATGAGCAAGATAACTACGTAGTCAAAAACGGTATGAAAATTGCTAGGTATAAGGATATAATTTCTGGAGATTTGGTTAGAGAGATATTTAAGAGAGTAAAGGTGAATTATCTAAAGAGAAAATTAAGCTCCTACGAAAGGACTGGGATAAGAGAGGAAGATTTGCTAAATACTTTAGACAGAGTTATATATGAATATGGGCTTTCTACCTTTGGTTATTCATCCGACAGGTTAAGTGAGTTAGGTGGCATGTTTGGATAGGGTAATAGGTAGTGAGACTGAATATGTCACTTACGATGTGGAGACTAAGAGCGATAGGACCTATGAGCTCATAAGAGAAATTTATAGTGAATATGGTATATATGGTGAGTTTGTAGCAAACCAGGGAAGAGTATACATGGATGTTGGAAACGCTTTAGAATGCTCTACCCCAGAAACTACAAATGCCTTAGATGAATTAAAGTATGAAAAGGCCATGGAGAGGATGGTTGATGATGCAAGGATGAATTATGAAAGTAAGACAGGAAGGATGGTTGGTATCTTTAAGGATTCCTTATCCCCCATAGATACTACAAGAGGATACCATGAGAACTATATGGTCTCCACAAAGGTAGCAACTACCTTTTTATCCTTTATTCATCAATGGGCAAAATATATAATTCCCTTTTTGGTCAGTAGAATAATCTTTACAGGCTCTGGGGATTACGTGCCAAATAGAGGAGGTTTTCTTTTAAGCCCTAGAATGGAATTTACTACCTACGACCTCTCCCTATCCACAACAAGCAGAAGGCCTCTGATAAATCTGAGACATGAGCCTCACTCAAGAAAGTATTGGAGACTACATTTAGTTTGTGGAGATGGTAACATGGCTGAGATTTCCTTAGCTCTTAAGTTCTGGGCTACAGGTAAGATAGTTGAGCTTATCGAAAAAAATTCTCTCCCCCTCTTTGAGCTAACAGGATCGCCTCCCATTCAAAGTATTCATTACTATGGAAGAAGTCCAGCTACAAGTTGGGGCTTATATTTATCAAGAAACTATCTAAAAAATCCAGAGATAAAACTAAAACTAAAGGATAAAAACGATAAAATAGTGGAGCTAAAGCCTGTGGAGCTACAATTTATTTACCTTGATGCTATATCCTCTTCAGCCTTAAATGATAACCTTGATTACAAAATGGTAAGTCTTCTAAATTCCATATTGAAGGATTTAGATGCTTGGCAATTTAATAGGCTTTTAAGGCAATTGGATTGGTGTATCAGGATGAGGGTTATAAAGGAAAATATAAAGAATCATGGTTATGATGAAAGCTTAGCTATAGCGACTTCTAAACATTACAGCGAGATAGGAATACCTACAGGGAGAAGTTACTATTATGCTGAACAGTATGAAGGTAGAGTAGATAGATTGGTCAGTGATAAGGATATAGAAGATGCTATGTTTAACCCACCTAAGAATACAAGAGCCTCTTTAAGAGCAAAGCTTTGTGAACTATATAAAGATAGATTATATTTGGTAGACTGGGGTTATGTTCTTACAAGAGATAATAAATATTTGCTAGAACTTTTTGATACCGATCTTTATGCTTTATAGCTTACTCTGCACTTCTAGCCCTATACAGAGCTAATTTAAGATTTAATTCCGATTTCTTTCCAAATTTAAATAGATGGCTCTTCCTTCTCATTTTTATCTGATCCTTCTTCTCTTCTTGAGATTGTCTAAGCCTCTGTTTTGCTTCTTGACTCATTCTTCTTTTTAAAGTAAAAGAAGTATATAAATTTTATTCTCTCTGCTCTATAGGTTTGTAAGGTAAATTCAATTCTCCTTTATAAAGGGCCTTGGGCCTTATTAGCCTATTATCCATCCAATATTCTATAATATGAGCACTCCAACCAACAACCCTTCCCATGGTAAATACACAGGTGAAGAAGTCTATGGGTATATTGAGAAAATAAAATACTAACCCTGAATAAAAGTCTACATTCGGATATATATTATACTTTTCCAGCCTCTTTAAAACCTCCTCTTCCACTTTAAGGGCAATCTCAAAGAGCTTATGATTTCCTCTTTCCTTACTCATTTCCTTTGCAATTTCTTTTAATATTCTGTACCTTGGATCATAGTTTTTGTAAATTCTATGACCAAAACCCATGACCTTTTTACCTTTTACAAATAGTTCATCAAGGTAAGGCTTAACCTTATCTATGGAACCTATCTCAAGAAACATTCTAAGAGCTTCCTCATTCGCCCCTCCATGTAATGGTCCCTTCAAGGTACCTATTCCTGAAGTTATAGATGAGTAAATATCGGACTTTGTTGATGCTGTAACTGTACAGGCAAAGGTTGAAGCATTCATTTCATGCTCTGCATGTAAAATTAGAGCTGTATCCATAATCTTTGCGTCTCTCTCTTTAGGCTCTTTTCCCCTAAGAAGGTATAGAAAATGAGAAGCTAAATTTAATTTAGGATTAGGTTCTATAGGCTTTTTTCCCCTCCTAATCCTATCAAAGGTTCCTAAAATAGTTGGTATAGAGCCTATGATTTTAATGACCCTTGATAAATTTTTTTCTAAAGACTGATCCTTAGGAGAATCGTCGAAAGTTGATAAGTAGGAAATGCAGGTTCTTAGAAGATCCATGGGATGAGTATCCCTTCTAAATATTTCGAGTAGCTTAATTACTTCTGGATTTAGAGTATAACTATCTCTTATACTCTTCTGAAACTCATTTAATTCCTTTCTATTTGGTAACTTACCATATAAAAGCAAATAGCTAACTTCTTCAAAGGTAGAGTATTTAACTAAATCATCTATATCATAACCTCTATAGAAGAGCTTACTCCTCTCTCCATCTATGTAACAAATTTTACTCTCTTTAACATAAATGTCTTCAAGACCCTTATGGACTGGAATTTGAGGAGAGCTCACAATATACCTTCACAGCACCAATATAAAAATGCTTTATCCCAAAAAGTTTTATAAAGGGAAACTTTGAATCCTTCACAATTGAAAAGGATAAATATCTTTAGCATAGCCTTCCTGACCCTCTTTGCCTTAGGGATAATTTTAGGCTTTTTAGGGTACTATGATACCATTTATGCTTTAGATAGAGCCAATGCTTGGCTTAATAGAGCCGAAACGGCTGGCTTTGCTGAAGAAATGATAACCTACATAAATAAGGCTTTGCCTTTGATACCTAAAAGTGGAAATCCTGTTTGGATTTTTCCTACTTCAAGAACTGATTTTGAGCTAATTAACAGAGACTTACAGGATATATTGAATAGGGCTGAAATTATAAAGAATTTGGCAAAGAATAGCGATGCCTATCAGCAAGGAATGGATGATTTGAGGGATAAATTGAAAACTATGCAGTCTCAGATTGGTGAAGCTGCCACCTTTTTATATCTCAGTCCTCTGAATATTATCTTAGGTTTTGCTTGGTTAATTCTAATTGCTTTAACAGGTTTATACTGGCTTAGAAAATCTAGGAAGCAGGAGGTTCAGGAGGAAGCTTTAAAGCCCTAGCTCTCTTTGCTTCAATAAATATTACAAAGGATAAATAACCAAGCAACCAAGGTAAAAACAAAATTTCCCCTAAGATTGAGTGAAACTCTTCCCAAGCCTTTATTTCACTTTGCACAAAGGCAGCATAATAAGAAAGCAGAAAGATTCTCAGTATGTTAATAATAAAGGTGCCTAAAGCTCCAAAGGAAAAGTAAAGAATCTTTCTTCTCAAAGGAAAAGAGAATTTTAGAAGGAAGGCTAGCATGATAAAAGAGTATATGATTAGGCTATGAACCCCTGCTGAGGGCCAAAAAACTCTTATCCTAAAAAAGTTTTCACCTTGGATCTCCATGATGTTTTCAAAGATTTCTGTTTTAACATCAACTAAAGAGAGTAGAAAAGAATTAGTGTAAAGAATTAAAGGAACTATACTTTGTAAGGGACCTAAAGAATCGTAAGGGAAAAAAGCATCTAAAGCTAATATGGTTGTTGTAGCAAGAAGGTAAATTAAACCTAAAAGGAAACTCTTTAAAGCCTTAAAACCAAATTGTAATAGTAAAGCTAAAACTATATAGAGGGTAAAAGCAAAGCTATCAAAGAACCAATAAAAGCTTAAGGGTAAGGCAACTCCTAAGCCTTCACCTAATTTCTCAATTATCTCTCTTCCCTTAAAGAGTATTGCATAGGATAAATATAGTAAAAGAGAAAAGGAAAGGATTGTTTCAAATATTACTCTTTTCTTACCCTCTCTTCTCCTTATATTTTCTTCGTTACTGAAAAACTCATAAATTAGAAAAAGGGCTCCTATAATCATACTTCCTCTGCCTACATTCCATACTGATAATAGGGAGTTATAATCTAAAAAAGCTATGTAAAAGGAAGGTAAGAGAAAGATAACTACTGGTTCATACTTTCTTAAACCAAAGGAAATGAGGCTATTCAATATAATTTCTCAACAAATTTAATAAAACCTCTTCACTAACTGCTCCAACTATTGCATCCACAGGATTACCTCTAAAGAATAATATAAAGGTAGGTATAGAGAACACTCTGTAAAGGGCTGCTATCTCACCATACTCATCAACATTAAGCCTTGCAAATATTACCCTATCTTTGTATTTCTTAGCCATCCTTTCAAAGATTGGATACACCATATGGCAAGGCATACACCAATCAGCCCAGAAATCTACCAAGACTGGCTTATCACCATTTATAACATTATAGAAATTCTCTGAGGTTAAAGTTAAAATTGTATCAATTTCTTCTAGAGATTTTTTTTCTTCTTTTTTTGTTTTAGCTAACCTCTTTTTAATCTCCTCTTCAATAAGCCTTTCTAACTCTTTATCTTCTTCCAACCAATGGATTTAAGAATTAAACTTTTTTAAATTTTTTTGAAGATGCGAGTTATATAAAACAAGATAAGGATATAATTTTATATCTATTCTATTATTTTAAAAGATAAGAAGTTATAGGTAGAGTTATAGTTATAAAGTTAATAATAAGATAAGGTTAAAAAATAGCATAAGTGTAATGGAAGGATATTTGACTTAAGCCGGGGTGGCAGAGTGGACAAATGCGCTGGCCTTGAGAGCCAGTGGCCCTCACGGGTCTCGTGAGTTCGAATCTCACCCCCGGCGTAAAAGGATAAATAATAGTTAACCAAAATTTAAAAGAAGCGATTGAATAAAACAATTCTTTATACTTTTTTAACACTCATACTTTTATTAAACTCTAATAGAGTGGAAGCTCTAGAGATAAATGAGATAATAGTGGATATTAACTTAGATGGCTCTGCTATAATTCTCATTAATATAAGTGTAAATCAAAACGATACTTTAGTTTTAATACCCCTATTAGGTGAGCCTGAGACCTATACTATTAAAGCAACGGCTTCTGATGGCTCTTTAGTCCCTTTTAACAGGGAGAATGGAAATTTGATTATAAATGTAATAAATTCTCCTTCACCCATAAAGCTTGAGTACTCAACTAATACCTTAACCAGTAAAAAGGGTAGATTTTGGAATGCTACTTTAAGCTTAAATCATGATACTTTGGTAAAGTTGCCTAAGGGGGCTTATATGATAGGAATCAACAGCATCCCCCAAGATATTTATGTAAAAGATGATAGAATTCATTTAGTTTTAGCTCCGAAGGAATGGTTAATATCTTATTTTATACCTCCTCTCACCATCATTTCTCCTACTTTAAAAACTACTACTCCTTCACCAATTACTTCTCCTACCACAACTACAGAACAGGCTTTACAGCAAGCTATACCAATACCTATCTGGGTAATAGGAATTATAGCAACCTTAGGTGCTCTAGGAGTCTTCTTGGCATTAATAACTTTGAGAAGAAAGAAGGTTTATAAACTGAGACCTGATGACGCAAGAATTTTAGAATATATAAAGAAGTGTGGTGGGGAAGCTTTTGAAAGCGATATAGTGAAAGATTTGAATATTCCAAAGACTACAGTATGGAGGGCTATAAGAAGACTCTCAGAGGCTAACTTGGTAAGATTGGAGAGGGAAGAAAACAGAGTGAAGGTTATTGCGAAGTAAATTTTTAACCTCTGTTTCAGTTTTAGTGAAACATCTAGAAACTTATTCCACTCCTTTCCCTTTAATATATTTTTAACAAGGGTATTTTGATGCTCAAAAAAATTGATGCTAAGAAGTCAATGAGTTTGGCTATGATTATCCTTCTTATAACAGGCTTAGCCTTCCCTCTAGAGGAGCTTTTAGCCCAACCCTCTCAAATATCTCAAGAAGAGAAAGATAGAACCAAAGTGGCTCTGGAAACCCTTAAGCAGGTAATAGAAGGGCTAAAGAAAGTAAGGGAATTCTTATCAACAAGAGATATACCTTCTGAGGTACTTAGTGTTTTAGATTCAGCCATAAAAAATTTGGAAAGTGTTACTCAAATTTTGAAAAGTACAGGAGACCTTAAAGCTACTGAAGCTGCTTTAAAGGATTCCTCAAAAACTCAAGAAGTATTAAGTAAAAAAGCCATTAGGGAAGAAGAAAAGGAAGCTGAAAGAGATGCCATGCAAAGGGCTATCCAAAGGGCTCTTGAAAGGGCTGATGAGCTTAATGAAGAAGTGTCGAAGATAGAGAACTCAACCTTAAGGGTAAAATTATCTAAAGATGTAGAAAAGGCAAAGGATTTACTTAATCAGGCTTCAGATTTTCTAAGCAAAGGAGAGGTTAATGAGGCTGCTAAGGTACTAGGTAATGCAAGAGATATACTAGGAAAGGTGAATTCAGAGCTAAATAAAGAAAAGGCTCAAGAAAAGCTAGCCAATATTAAAAAGTCATTAAAGGAAAAGATTACTGAGAAGATTTCAGATAAGATATCGGAGCTTAGAAAAGATTTAGCTGAATTGCAAGATAAGCTCTTGGAAAGAATAGCAAAATCTCCCTTAAAGAAATTGAATGAAATGCTTCAAAGATTAGAAGAGGCTAATAAGCTATTGGATGAAGCTGAAAAAGCCCTTAAAAACCAAGAAATAGATGCTGCTTTCAGCACCATTGGAAAGGTTGAGGCCCTTATTAAGGAGGTAAAGGATAACTTAAACAAGATAGAAAAATTCTTTGAGAAATCAGATGAAAAGATGATGAAAATTATTAATAAGATTGAAGAGCTTAAGAAAAAGCTTCAAGATAAAGCCCTTTCAGAAGAAGTTATAGCTGAAGCTAATAAGCTTTTGGATAATATTCTCTCTTTAGTTGAAGAAGCTCAAAAAGCTCTAGAAAAAGGAGAAATTGAAGAAGCTAACTCAATTTTGAATAAAGCTGAAGCTTTAATAAATCAAGTAGAGAAATTAATCAGTAAGGAAAAAAAGGAAAAAGGAGAAATAGCCTTTAACAATTATCAGGCTGAGCTTGAAATCAAAGGTAAAAAGATAAAGATAGAAATTGAGAACGAAGGAGAAGAAGCTCTAACCATCTTATCCATAAAGATTCTAGATAAAGAGGGTAAAGAAGTTATTGTTGAATGGAAGAAGGACTGCAGAATCACCTTAGAAAAAGGTGAAGAGCTAAAATGTGAAGGTACTGGGAACTTTAAGAAAGGGCAAAGTTATCAAGCCCTCATAGATGTAAGAAAAGCTGATGGTTCAACTTTCCAAATTCAACTTAATACTCATGTTGAGGAATCAGAAGAAGAGCAATCCAAATCAGAAGAACAGGAGGAGGAAAAGCCAGAAGCTGAGGAAGAGGAAGAGGAAGAGGAGTAAGAAACTGAAGAAGAGTCTCAGCAAGAAGTATTAGAAGAAGTTGAGGAGGAAGAGCGATCTGAAGAAGAACACGGACAAGAAGAAGCAGAAGAAGAATTTGAATCAGAGGGAGAGCAATACGAAGCTGAAGAGGAAGAGGGAGAGGAAGAATAAAAAGCTAGAAGTGTAAGTGAAGGGCAAAAAGGTTTTTCAAAATCCTTACAGTTATAAAATTACTTTTCTTTGGTTTGTAGGTGGGCATTTTGACCAGAATTAAAAATAAAGGGAACTTTCTAGCTGAGAGGATTCTTGATATAGGAACTGAAGCAGCCTTTGAAGCTAGTGCTTTAGCTAAAAGCCTTGAAGCTGAAGGTAAAAGCATCATTAATTTTGAAATTGGAGAGCCAGTTTGCCACACCAGACCATATTGTTGAGGCTTGCGTTAAAGCCTTAAAGGACGGATATACTAAATACAACGTTTCAACAGGAATACCTAAGTTGAAGGAGGCTATAGCTGAGAAGACCTCTCAAGACTTAAAGATTGAAGTTAATCCTAAAGAAGAAGTAGTTGTTATGCCAGACGCAAAACCTTGCTTCTTCTCAGCTATAGTAGCAACTATTAATCCAGGCGAAGAGGTTCTGGTTCCTAACCCAGGTTGGCCCATTTACGAATCAGTTACAAGGTTAGTAGTAGGAGTTCCAGTTGATATATCACTTAAGAGGAGATGAGTTTAGGGTTACTGTTGAGCAGCTTGAGAAGTTAATAACACCAAGAACAAAGATGATCATTCTAAATTCTCCTCATAACCCCTGTGGCTCCTGCCTTACCCTAGAGGATTTAAAAGGAATAGCTGAGATAGCTTCCAAGCATAACCTTTTAGTGCTTTCTGATGAAATTTACTACAAAATAATTTATGACGAAGAACATGGGAGCATGGCTTCTCTTCCAGAAATGATGGAGAGAACTATAATCATCAATGGTTTCTCCAAGACCTATGCTATGACAGGTTGGAGGTTAGGCTATGCTATAGCCAAGAAGTGGATTACGGATAAGCTCGTTAAGCTTCAAATTAATATGAATTCTTGTCCAACAGCCTTAGCCCAAATAGCAGCTATTCAAGCTCTTAAAGGACCTCAGGAGCATGTTAAAGAGATGGTGGGAGAGTATAGAAGGAGAAGAGATTTGATGGTAGAGGGCTTAAATAGGATTGATGGCGTTAGCTGTTTAAAGCCTTCTGGAGCCTTTTATGCTTTTCCTAATGTAAAGTCCTTTAGGATTAAGTCTAAGAGCTTAATGCAATATCTCTTAGTAAAGGCTGGACTAGCTGTGCTTCATGGGGATGCCTTTGGGAGCTATGGGGAAGGATACCTTAGACTATCCTAGGCAACTTCAATAGAGAGGATAAAAGAAGGGCTTCAGATTCTAAAAGAAGCGTTATTAGCCCTTACATAGCTCCTTTTATAAAATATTAAAATTAGATTTCTAACTTAGCTATATAGTTTTAAATTAGACAATCTCTAACCTAGTAGGTTAGAATGAATATAGAGAGAATGGTTGAGGAGATCCAGTCAAAATACGGAATAATTGGAAGAGAGAAAGAGATAAAGAAGGCTTTATTAGCTGTAATGGCTTCAAAGCATCTTTTAATTGAAGGGGCTGTAGGAGTAGGGAAAACTGTTTTAGCTACTGCTATAGCAAGCTATCTAAACAGAGAAATTTTTAGAGTTGATGGCGATGAGAGATACACAGAACAGAAACTAACAGGTTGGTTTGACCCTCCTTTAGCTTTAAAAAAGGGCTATGTTCGCGAAACCTTTATACCAGGTCCATTAACCGAAGCCATGAATAAAGGTGGGATACTCTTCATAAATGAACTTAACAGAATGCCTGAAGGAGTACAGAATGTTCTCTTACCAGCCATGGATGAAGGCCAAATTGAAATTCCTTATATAGGCACCATAAAGGCTGAGGCAGGCTTTCTAATAATTGCCACCCAAAATCCTCTGGAATTTGTAGGTACAGGAAATATATCGGAAGCTTTAAAGGATAGGTTCGAGCATATACCCCTAAGCTTTCAGAATGAAAGGGAAGAATTAGAAATCGTTAAGCTTAGATCTAACATAAAGAATGAAGAGATACTAAAAATTGCTGTGAAGATTGTAAGAGCTACTAGAGTTCATCCAGCTATAAAGAGAGGCGCCTCTATTAGAGCAGCTCTAAGTATAGCAAGTCTAATGAATATCCTGAATTCTAATTCAAAGGAAAATGTTAGAGATATAGCTTACATGGCTTTACCAACTAGAATTCAAATTAGGGAGGAGAGTGGAAAGAATGTTTATCAGGTTATAGATGAAATATTGGAAAAGGTATTCTTCGATGAAGACTTATTTAGATCTGGAAAATTAGAAGAGAAAAAGGAAGAGGAGGGGAAAAAGAGCTTACCTACCTCTTCATCTTCTTACGGAAATCAAGATTTAGTAAATAAGATAAAGCACATAATAAATTTAATAGAAACTTTTAATCAAGATGAAGAATTAGGCATAATCATTGCTAGAAATTTTCCTTTTCTTATGTTAAAACTTAATGAGCAAGAACTTCATTTTGCCAAGAACTTAGCTACAAAAGCAATAATAGAAAAAATTTTAAAATCGTTAGGGCATGCTAGAATGCCTATAGAAAGGAAAAAATTAGATTACTTTCCAGGCTTAAAAGGAGAGTTAGATCTAGAAGATACCTTTGAGAAGATCATGGTTAAAGAGAGCCTAGAGGCAAAGGATATTAGTATTCAGGTAAAGGAGCCAAAAAGATTAGGCTGTAGTATGATGTTAGATGCAAGTTTATCCATGGCTGGAGATAAATTAGCTTTAGCATCAGCATCTTTAGCTGTTTTAGCTTTGAAGCTGAAGTTCTTCGATTTTTCCGTTGTGATCTTTAAAGATAATGCTAGGGTAATAAAGGCTATGGATGAAATAATGAGTGTAGAAAGGCTCATAGGAAAAATTTTAGAGATACCTGCCAGTGGATATACGAACATATATGATGGATTAGATAAAGGTTTAATAGAGTTGAACAAATTTCCCTATAAGGAAAAGTTAAGCGTGATAATTACCGATGGATACTATACAGTGGGACCAAATCCTATTCCTATGGCTTCAAAGCATCCAAATTTGTTTGTTATAATGGTTAATAGTGAGCAATCTAATGCTAATGAAAAAGTGTGCTCAGATATGGCTAAAGTAGGACATGGTCAACTGTTCAGCATAATGAATATTGAGGAAATTCCTATCATACTTTATAACGCCTTAAGAGATATATCCAGTAGGCTATCTTAACCACCTTTCTGATTATATTATTAACCTTTTTAAAGCTCTTGTAGTAATCTTTAAGAAGGAATCTTTATAAAATTTTTATAAAGAATCTTTCTTATACTTTCTATCCTTTATACCTGTAATGAATGTGACAGAAAAGTTCATTTTAGTTTAAATTTTATAATAACTTAACAGTCTACTCTTTCATAAAAGAGACGATAAAGTAGCTTTTCTGCCACAGCCACTTGTAATCATTTATACTTATCTATAATCTATAATGGCTATTGAACTTCTCTATATACTCTCTTTTAGTGTATGTTAAGTAATGTTAAAATGAGCAGGGAGAATACAAATACTTATTCCTTTGGCTTTAATTCAAAGGCTTCATACTCAGATAGTACCCAATCGGCTAAACCCTTTACCTGTAATTCTAAAGGACAATTCATAGGATTTATGGTCCCATCTGATGTGCATTGGACATCATAGGGACAGTTTAAGCATGGAAGTTTTTCAATGGGACCAAATTGTACTGGGTAACGTAAAGGTATCAATCTATAGGTCCATCTCCCATGGTCTAAAATCTTTTCCCTTTTAATCATACCTCTCTTCTCTAGTCTTATGGCTATCCTTGAGCCGTCTCTACTGGTTAAACCTACTTTCTTCCATAGTTCACTCTGTAATATTCCAGTTTCACCTCTTTCTAAGATAGCTTTATACATCTCACTAGTTAAGTCCAAAATTTTCTTCTCCTCTTTTTCTGTCATTTACTAATTATATGCCACATGCTAAGGCTTAAACTTTTCTAGTTTTAGCTATTTGTAAATTTATCTTTATAAATAGTTAAAGGCTTTATCAAAGTCTTCTATTATATCCTCCACATCCTCTATACCTAAAGAAACCCTGATCAAACCATCTTTTATGCCTAATATTTCCCTTTCCTCTTTGCTTAGCATAGAGTGGGAAGTTGAAGCTGGATGAGTAATAATAGTCTCTACACCCCCTAAGCTTGCTCCAAGAATTCTAAATCTCAATCTCTCAACAAAGCCTTTAGCCTCCTTATATCCTCCTTTTAACTCAAAGCTCAACATTCCTCCGAAACCCTTCATCTGCTTCTTTGATAGTTCATAATACTCATTAGTAGGTAATCCAGGATAATATACCTTATTTACCTTGCTTTGCTTTTCTAAATACTTTGCTAACTCAAGGGCATTTTTGTTATGCCTTTCAACCCTTATATCTAAAGTTTTAATCCCTCTAATTAAGAGCCAAGCTCCGAAGGGATCTAATACACAGCCTAGGACCCTTCTCATAGCTTTAATTTTACCTATTAACTCATTTCTACCTACTATGGCTCCAGCTATAAGATCTGAATGACCATTAAGATACTTTGAAGCACTATGTATTACTAAGTCTGCGCCAAGCTTTAAAGGTTTCTGATTTATAGGTGTAGCAAAGGTATTATCTACAAAGACTAAAGTTTTATACTTTTCAGCCAAAGCTTTTACTTTAGCAATATCGATAACTTTTAGGGTAGGATTAGTAGGGGTTTCAAAGTATATGAGTTTTGTTCTTTTATTTAATTCTCTTTCTAACTCCTCATAATCCTTCACAAAGCTAACCTCAATACCAAATTTTGGTAAAATGTTTTTAAAGAAATTTATGGCTTCTCCATATAACTCTCTAAAGGCTAACGCTTTGTCTCCCTTGCTCAAAAAGGCTAATGCACTACATATAATAGCTGCCATTCCAGAGCTAAAAAGTAACGAATCCTCTCCCTCTTCTAACAAAGCTATCTTTTTCTCAGCTAATTTAACAGTTGGATTATCCCATCTTGTGTAAAGATATTTTCCCTCTTCTCCTCTAACAGCCTTTAAAACTTCTTCGGTATCTTTGAATCCAAAATTAGCTGTTTGATAAATAGGCATTGAAACAGAGCCTAAATGCTCTAAAGATTCAGCTCCCCAAACACACTTGGTAGAATCTTTCAATTTTCTTTCTTTAGTATTACTACTTCACATTTAGCCTCTTTTTTAAAATCTAGAGCATCCTTTTCTGAACCAACTATAGATCCATAATGCATGGGTATAGCTACCTTTGGCTTTATCATATTAGTGGCTTCTATAGCTTCTTTAGAAGTCATAACATAAGTACCACTTACAGGAACCAAAGCTATATCTACCTGCAAATTCTTCATTTCATCTATAAAATCAGTATCTCCCATATGGTAAATTCTAACTCCCTTTATGGTTAAAATGTATCCTACTTTACCATCCTTTTTTGGATGAAAGGGTTGATTTGGTGCTCTGAACTTATTTACATTATAAGCAGGAACTGCCTCAATATTTATTTCCCCAACTTTAAATTTATCATTAGGTTTAACATAGTTTATCTGTCTTGCCTTTACTTTGCTTAACTCGCCTTTACAAGCGGGGATGGCAAATATAAGCGTATTTTCATCACATACCTTTTTGATATCGCTAACGCTACAATGGTCAAAGTGTTCATGAGTTAAAAGCAAGATATCCACCTTTTCTGAAGTCTCAATCTCATAGGGATCTATACATACTTTTTTCTCATTTTGTATTATAAATCCATCGTGGCCTAACCATCTAATCTTGACTCCCCCATATTCATACATAGTTCATCGTAATATTCTATTTTAAGAAGTTAATAACGTTTTCTAAAAGCTTAACCGATTTATTTTCAGCATAAGGTAACTAAAGTCTCTCTTCATAAAAAGGAAAGTCTTTGCTCTATCAATGTTTCCTAAGAAGTAGGAGTAGTCTAACTTTAGAGACTATTTTTAAGTTTGATTGAAGGAATTAAGGTTATAGTAGTTAATGAGATAGAAATTAGAAAGACGAATAATAGCGGGGGGTGGAATTTCAGGGTAATACCCTTTTGAACCACCGCTCTGCGGGTATCCCAAAGGTTTATGAGCCCGCCGGGATAGGCCTGGCTTCCCCACCCCGCTATGATGATTATATAATCATCATTCAAAATTAAAAAGCTTTTCCTTAAAAATCTTTCAATAAATTTTTAGTAAAATTTAGAAAGTTAGAGGTGCTAATTCACCAGTAGCCTTTACAATCTATGTTGATCTTTCTTGCATCCTCTAAAGCCTCATTAATGCTTATTAAGGTATAGATTACCTTAATTACTCTTTTCCTTAACTTCTTTGGATATCTTCTTCTCAATTCATCCAACCTCCTATTAAGTAGCCTAATTATCCTTACACCCATACAAGTAGATACTCCATCTATTATACAAATATTATTATACACCATAGGTTTAACTCTAAATCTGGACCCATTTTTAATCCTAATAGTTCTATTCAATCTAGCTTTTTATGAAAAATTTGGGTGCTCTGGAAGAATAAGATATAAAGGATTTATTTATATTTTTCTCTTCTTAAGAATTCCTATTAAGACCTCTCTAGTTTCTTCCTCTAAAGTTCTAGAAGCACTCTCTATGTAAGCCCTTTTAAATTCTATATCAGTAGGAAATCTACCCTTGTATAAATTGAAGGATCAAATAATAGTTACTAGAGGTGCTCTTCAAGCTCACTTAATCTTTAATTCCTTTTCCAATTCATTTATCTTCCACTTTATAGACTCAATAAGCTTTGCATTATTTATCAAATTCATAACCTTACCACATGCAGGACATTTGAAAAAGCTAGCTAAAGCCTCCTCAAAGGTCATTTTTCTACAGGATTTATTACCACAATGATAAAACTGGTGATTTTGCTCATATTCTAACCTTACCTTTAATCTTTCTAAGGCTTTTCTTTTTGCATTCTCTATAAAGGTATCTACCTGTTCTCTCTGAGCCCTCCATCTATAAACGAACCAGCCTTTCTTAGGGTCTCTAACCCTAATGCCTGTTATCAAAGATTTGCTAAAGAGATCATACAAAACCTTTCTTATAATATTTATCTTTAAACCTGTAGCGCTTGCTATTTCTTCATCGGTAGAATTTTCATTATTTAAGAGAGCCCTAGTAACCTTAACATATTCTTCGCCACCCAATATCCCCGCAAGTTTAACAAAACTATCCTCATATTCTAAACTAACCATCAAATTTATAGCTATGGCAATAAAATTAAACTTTTCTAAAACCCTGGGTTGGTGCATAACTAACTATTTGCTCAATCTTTTTCGACATACTTTTTCTTATGAGCATTCTGTACCTCCTTGATGGAATGAACTGGAAAGAGATAGATGCCAAGTATGTCAGGCAGGGCGAGCTCCTCTTGGATCTTGAGTTTGTCAAGAGTTGGAGGAGGGAGGTCAGCAAGATGAACT
>JARVJX010000026.1 GCA_029775995.1 Nitrososphaeria archaeon
TCATAGACTTCAAGAAAGTCCAAGCTAAGAAGAAGCTCACCACGCCTAATAAGCCTCTCATCAACAACAGACCAATACATAGATTAAAGCAAGACATAAGAAACTTAAAGAATTAAGCCACAAAGCAATTCTTTCAATAAAATCATTAAACAGGTAATGAATTTGAGTGTTGTTAAGGATAGAGATTATGAGAGGTTAGCTAATTGGAGAGATAAAAAGCTAATAGATGTTACAAAGATTTTAGAATAGTAATAGAGAGCTTAGGCTACAACTCTAACGTTACTGTAATTATACTTTATTTACTTAATTAATTAAGGATTATTTGTCTTAAACTTTATGAACCTCTTTAATGCCTTTGCCTTTACAGTTTTAGGAGAAGCCATTATATACTGTTGAATATCTTGCTCAGTAAGTTGAGCCATATCCTTTCCCATGGATGCTGCATATTCAACTATTTGCTCTGAATATCTTTTAGCTGTATTTTCCTTTATTCCATCAGCTATACAGTATTTAATAAAATCATTCATGAGGTGATTTTCTACTTTTTCAGTTTCCTTCTCTACCTGAAACTCTGGTATTGGTTGAGTCATAGGCTCCTTTACCATAGCCTCTTCAGTTTCAATTTTTGTAACCTGCTCATTTTGAGTAGTTTCTGCTAGGCTGATCTGTTCTACCCTTTTCGCATCCTTTTGAACATCTACTGACGGGCTTACTTGCCTCTTTTGTTCATTATTGCCTACACCAAAGAAAAGCTTCCTTAACAAATTAGTTATTCCTATGGTTAATGCCATCCTCTATATTTCTCCTATTAATAAATGAACATACTTGACAAAATTTGTTGTTAACCTTGTAAAAATTACTCTTCTAAATTTTAAATTTAGGCTAAGCTTCTTCAATGTTCTTAAGAAAGAGGGCCCCAAGGGGTGGAAGGGTAAGGGAAAGAGAGTAATCTCTGTTATGAAAGGGAATTGGAGTAGCTTCAACCCCTCCAAAATTCCCAAAACCTGAACCGTTATACTCCTTTGCATCGCTGTTTAGAACTTCTTCCCAAAAACCTCCCCTTGGAACACCTACTCTATAATTTAATCTTGGAACTGGAGTAAAATTACATACAATGAGAAAGAGATCTTTAGAGCTTTTTCCTTTCCTTAAGAAGCTTATGATACTTTTTTCCCAATCCCCAAAATCTACCCATTCAAAACCTTTAGGATCAAAGTCCAATTCATATAGAGCAGGCTCCCTTCTATAAAGGTGGTTAAGATCTTTCACCAATCTCATTATACCTTTATGAGGCTCATATTCAAGTAAATGCCAATCTAAGCTCTTCTCATGATACCATTCATCCCATTGGCCAAATTCTGAACCCATAAAAAGGAGTTTCTTTCCTGGATGGGCATACATATAGCTTAAGAGAAGCCTTAAATTTGCAAATTTTTGCCAATCATCACCTGGCATCTTTCTAATTAAAGAACCTTTACCATATACTACTTCATCGTGAGATAAAGGAAGGACATAATTTTCGGAAAAAGCATACCAAATACTAAAGGTTAGCTGATTATGGTGATACTTTCTATAGATGGGGTCTTTAGAAAAGTAGTAAAGAGTATCATGCATCCAACCCATATTCCATTTCATACCAAAGCCTAAGCCTCCTATATATGTAGGTCTAGAAACCATGGGCCAAGCTGTAGATTCTTCAGCTATGGTTAGAACATCAGGGAAGGTTTTATAAATAACCTCGTTTAATTCGCTTAAAAAAGATATGGCTTCAAGGTTCTCCTTCCCTCCATAAACATTTGGAACCCATTCACCTTCTTCTCTAGAATAATCTAGGTAAAGCATAGAGGCTACAGCATCGATTCTTATCCCATCTACATGGTATTTATCTAGCCAAAATAAGGCACTGCTTATTAAAAAGGATCTAACTTCATTTTTACCATAATCAAATATGTGGCTATTCCAATCAGGATGGTACCTCTTCCTATAATCTTCATATTCAAAGAGATAAGTACCATCAAAATAAACAAGACCATGCCCATCCGTTGGGAAGTGAGAAGGAACCCAATCTAATATAATACCAATACCTTCACCATGTAGCTTATCTATTAAATACATAAAATCCTGAGGGGCTCCATATCTGCTTGTAGGTGAGAAGTAGCCTGTTATCTGATAGCCCCAAGACCCATAGAAGGGATGCTCCATTATAGGCAGTAATTCCAAATGAGTGAAACCTAAATCCTTCAGGTAATGGGAGAGGTAAGGAGCCATTTCCCTATAAGTTAGGAATCTATCATTCTGCTCTGGGACCCTCCTCCAAGAGCCCAAATGAACTTCATATATGGCAAAGGGAGAATTCAGAGAATTTTTCTTATACCTTTCCTTCATCCATTCACCATCTTCCCAATTATAGTTAAGATCCCAAACTATAGAGGCAGTGTTTGGAGGGGTTTCAGCATAAAAGGCAAAGGGATCAGCTTTATCCACTTTATAATTGTTCTTAGAAAGGATATGGTATTTGTAGAGGCTTCCCTTATCAACACCTTCAATAAAGCCCTCCCATATTCCTGAACCATCATCTCTAAGTCTTAAGGGACTGATCTTTGGGTTCCACTCATTGAAATCTCCTATTACGGAAACCTGCTTTGCATTTGGGGCCCATACAGAGAAATATGTACCTTTTAGTCCCTCTACCTCTAATATATGAGAACCTAACTTTTCATAAAGCTTAAAGTGCTTACCCTGTTTAAAGAGGTAAACATCATAATCAGTTATGGAATTGGTCTTACTGTTCATACCATTTTTTTAAGGACCTAATAACCCTTTAATAATCTTACTAAAAGCCTCATAAGCTCTACTCTTAGGCAAATCAAATATGCTTTTTCCAATCAATTCCATTTTATTTATTTCAGAATCGGTAGGTATGAATCCTGCTATTTCTATAGCATATTTCTCTTTTGCCACAATTTTTAACTCCTTCTGAATCTCAGGATCGTCAACCCTATTTGCTAACCCCCTAATTGATTTAACTTTAAGTTCACTCTTCCTAGCTTCCTCTACAATAGCTTTAGCTGTGTCAAGGCTCATCTTTGAGCTATCCAACACTATTAGCATATGGTCTATAGGTGAATATTCAGAAATTTTATGTAGGATTCTTCTTGGAAAGATTTCTGTTCCAGGATCACAATCCACTACTATATGGTCGTAGGTGCTTTTATAGCTCTTCATGATGGATGCTATGGCATAATTAGACCACATAAAAACGGGGCAATAGCAATCTATATCGGCTGATGGCTTACCAAGGGTAAGCAAATCAAAATTTTCACTCTCTATGAAAACTTTTTCAGCTATTAGAGATAAAAAGTAATCCTGATTTGATACATCTATAGGTTTTTGAGGCTCCAGCTCCATCTTCTTCTCTTTATGCATATAATCCACTACCTCTCCAACGGTTTTGCTAACTTTAACTCCAAGGAGCTTGTGAAGGTGGGAATCAGGATCAAGATCCATAGCAAGGGCAATATCACCTTTCTCTGAAAAGTATTTTATGGTAAGAGCTGTTAGAGTAGTTTTGCCTGTTCCACCTTTACCAGGAAAGATTAGTATAGCCATTCTAGAGACCCCTTAGGATTCTCATAAAGTAATAAGCATTAAATTACGCTTTGAGCACATACTCAGCTGTAAGTATTTTGCTAAGCTCTTCCACACATTTATTCATATTTTTTCCTTCCTCTATATCAAAAATTGGTAAACCCTGTAAATCTGCTTTTGTCATAGCAGGATCATAAGGTATTGAGTAAATCACAGGTATCTTCATTGCTTCAAGCATCCCTTTAATGATATTTTCTTCTTTCTTGTTCTTCACCTTATTGAGAATTGCAAAAACTTTTCTAATTGAAAGATCTTGGGCCAATTTTTTGATGTGCTTCGCAGCTTCTACCGCTTTTATACTAGGCTCAACTACTATGAGCAGGATTTCAACGGTTCTTGTGGTACCTCTTCCCAAATGCTCCACACCAGCTTCCATATCCATGAGCAGAAAGTCTACTGAGCCACTAAGATAATCTACAAGCCTCTTAGCCAAAGTATTTGCTGGACAAAAGCAACCTTCACCACCCTGATTTATACTTCCCATAACAAGCAATCTAACATTATCTTTACAATTTACGCCGAACCTATCTAGAATATCATCAACCTTTGGATTAAGTTTAAAAACTAATCCATAACCTTTTTGTGGGGCTCCTGTCTTCTCTTCGATCAAATCCTTCATTTCCATCAAAGGTTTAATATGTTCAATATCGATCTTTGAATCACAACCTAGAGAAGAGAGAAGATTTGGAGAAGGATCCATATCTAACACAACTATCCTATAACCCTGTTTAGAAAGAGCCCTTGCCAGACCAGCTGTTATTGTAGTTTTACCAACCCCTCCTTTCCCAGATATGGCTATCTTAACCACACCTTTTTTCTATGAGAGAGGAATTTAAATTTATCTAATTTTGCAATTAAAAACTCTAATAAAATTTTTAAAATTTTATAAAATCAATTTTTGTGATAATTATGAAGGATGGTCTAAAATGGGTAAGATAACTTTTCTTCCAGAAGGTAAGGTTGTAGAAACCGTAAGAGGAAAGACCATCCTTTCATATATTCAAGAGCTTCAGATTTATAGTAGAGCTTTCTGTGGTGGGCGAGGATTATGCGGTAGCTGTATGGTTAAAGTTAATGATGGTGAAGCCCTTACACTCATGAATGATGCTGAGAAAAGGTTCATAAAGCGTCAAGGTTATAGACTTGCCTGTCAAGCTAAGATCCTTAGGGAAAATATAGATTTCACAGTAGAAATACCTAAGTATGCGAAGTATAAGATTTTAGAGAGAGGCTTCAGATTCCCTGTAACTCTGAATCCCTTAGTAAATAAGATAAAGTCTTTCCCCAAACCAAAGATATTCTGGGAGGGACGCTTTTTGGATGAATATGAAGGAGAAATGTATGGAATAGCCCTAGATATAGGCACTACAACCCTTGTCATGTATTTGGTTGATTTAGAGACAGGTATTGAAAGGCAAGTTTACTCCATGTTGAATCCGCAGATAAGATATGGGGATAATGTTATAGACAGGATAGCTTATGCTAGGGAAGTAAACCAAGAGTATCTTGAGCTTACCATTCGTACAGCTGTAAATGAGATGATAGATTTTATTCCTGTAAATCCAAATCATATCTACGAAATGACTGTAGTAGGTAATACCGTTATGAGAGACCTCTTTATAGGTCACCCTATAGCCCAATTAGGAGAATCTCCCTATGAACCCCTTAAAAAAGGAGGAGAAAACCTTTCTCCTAAAGAGCTTGGAATTAAAATAAACCCAAAGGGTAATATCTATGCTCTTCCTCTTTTAGGTCACTTCGTTGGGGCTGATGCTCTAGCAGTAATATTGAGTACAGAGATGTATAAGAGAGAGGAGATTAACATGGCTATAGATATAGGAACTAATACGGAAATAATGATCGGAAATAAGGATAAGATCCTTGTAGCTTCTTGTGCCTCAGGACCAGCCTTTGAAGGTGCTGGTATAAATTATGGAACAGGAGCTATAGAAGGAGCTATTCAGAAAGTCGAAATATCAAAGGAGGGGAAGGTAACCTTTAAAACCATAGGTAATAAGCCCCCCATAGGTATCTGTGGTTCAGGTTTGATAGATGCCCTTGCTATCATGCTAGATCATAAAGTATTAGATTGGACAGGAAAATTCATCAGAGGAAATAAATTTATTCTTTATAAGAATGAAGGAGAAGAAATTTACTTAAATGGAGAAGATGTGGACAATCTGAAATTGGCTAAAGCTGCTATAGCAGTAGGTTCAAAGATCTTGATGAACCGATTAGGTATAAAGCCAGAGGATGTAAAGCACCTTTACCTAGCTGGAGCCTTTGGTACCTTCATAAATCCCTTAAATGCTTGGAAGATAGGCATGCTCCCTGATATTTCCCTTGATAAGGTAATAAAGGTTGGAAATGCAGCTTTAGAGGGGGCTAGGCAAGTGCTAATTTCAAAAGATAAAAGGAAAGATGCCGAAGAAATTCCTCTTATAGTGGAGCATGTGAGGCTAGAGTTAGAGAAGGGTTTTCAAGATCGGTTTATAGAGGAACTTTGCTTCTCTAAATATCAGTGAAAAATCTATGGGAGTTTAAAGGAACCATCCTTCTTCAATAATTTCTTTTCTGCTAATAGCTCATCTAGGTAAAGATTTAGTGTACGATCAGCATCACAAACCTTTTCAGGATCACTCCAATCACCAGCCTTTCCAACTAAAGCTTCCTTCAATTCTTCAAAGCTTATCTCTCCCTTTTCTTTCACTTTACTCAATATTGCTTGCTTTATGGTAAGAAAGTTGCAGGCTGAGAAGATTTCATCTTTCATCAGATCTGTAGCTTCCTGCATGAGAGGATAAAGGGGGTCCATTTCAGCTAGACAATAGTTTTCAGCCCCTTCGTTATGATGCTCATCATATATCTTCTTAATAAAAGATAATTGGTTAAGGTAAGATAAGCCTATCAGCTTATTAGCCACACAGCTTGCAGTTCCACAAGGTGTATCTCGTATAACTTTAATATCCTTAATTATTCCTTTCTCTCTATCTAACTTTATCTCGAACTTTGGTCTACCAAAGAGTTTAGCAAATTCGTTAACAAATTCGTTTTTGCCACTAATTAGTGAGCAAAAGGGTTCTAGGAATTCTATATAAATATCCCTTGATTGAAGCTCCTCCTGTATCGTTTTCCTAGCTTCTGGTATCATATTACGATCTGATATGACATAAAGGACAGCTTTTGCTTTAAGTTCCTCCGCTATATAAGGTACAAGGTCCCCTAACTTCCCATGTATCCCTAATATTATCAAAAGATCACACTCTATGATAGGCATGCTCTTAGGAAGGTATTCCCTTGGATTCTCCCATATCTTATTCCAAAGATTATCCTCTTCCCTATACTCTTCTTCAAGCTTTTCAGGACTAAGCTCGTAAACATTCACTATACTATCTCCTAAACCTTTCATAGCTATATTATTGATGATCTGCTCCCCATAAGGACCAGAGTATATAATATAAATTCTCAAACTCTCTCACCAATCAGGGCAAGGCACTTTTTTAGACCATCTATACTATCTTGAGCGTAAGCATCAGCCCCCCACTTAAGGGCAAGATTCTCCGTTACAGCCCTTCCTCCAACTATGACCTTTACTTTATCCCTTAAATTATGAGATTTTAAGGCTTCTATTACCTCCTTCATATAGGGAGCAGTAGATGTTAGAAGGGCTGATAATCCAAGAATATCTGGATTAATTTCATCAACCTTCTTCACAAATCTTTCTTTATCTACATCCACTCCTAAATCTATTACCCTAAAGCCATTAGCCTCTAAAGTTATGCCTACTATCATCTTACCAATATCGTGCACATCTCCCTTAACGGTTCCCAGCAAAACTACACCTTTCTCGTTTACGCTTTTCTTGCTCTTTATGTGAGGTTTCAGTATTTCTATGGCTCTCTTCATGTTCCTTCCAGAAACTATAAGATCTGAAGTAAAGTATCTCTTTTCCTTCTCATTCTCATACCCCTTACCTATCTCCTCTAAGCCTAAAGAAAGCTCGTTAAAGATTTCATAGGCATCGGCTCCCTCTTGAAGGCGCTCTAAGCAATACCCCTTGATCTTTTCACCCTTAAAGTCTAACAATAGAGAAAGAATCTTCTTTAAATCGACCTTTTCCATTTTAATCACTTTTAGCCTTTAAGTTAATTTTTTAAAGCATCTTTAGCTATTTCTGCTGCTATATGTATTAAACTCTCCCCATACTCTGAATCTCTAAACCTAGAAGCTAAACAAGGATAAATTTGGGCTAATAAACTTGCTTTAATGGGAGCATCCCTTACTTTAATCCCTAGAAGCTTCTCAGCTACAAAATAGGAGCATCCACAAGGAGCCCCTCTTATTACCTCAAGGCCTTTTATTACACCATCCTCAACTAATAGCTTAAACTTAGGCTTTCCAAAATACTCAGCAAACTCATCTATCAGGCTATTACCAGATTTAGGAGTTAAAGAGCAGAAGGGCTTAGGAAAGGAAAAGGCTACACCCATCTTGGAAAGCTCTTTGGCTAATACCTCTCTAATTCCTGCTGGGAGCCATTCTGAATTATCTGTGGGTGCTATCACTGCTTTTGCCTTTGTGAGTTTAGTCAAGGTGGGAAGAAGATAGGCTATATTAGGATTTTCTCCTAAAGATAAGATCAAATCATAGTGGTTTAAGGGATTGGGAATTATTTCTTCATATTCATCTAATAGGGTTGGAAGATTTAGAGGAAATCTATAAACTTTTAGGCTCCAGCTCTTTGGTTTAAAGAGCTTTATATTCTCCACTATTCTCTCCCCATATAAACCTTGAATTAAAGCAAAAATCTTCACTTTCTATCACTCATTTGTAACTCCATCCTGGTGTGTGATCCTTTCCATACCATTTCTCCTTTAAAAAGGCCTGTATCATGGAAGAATCTCTAGGTCCAACTAAAACGTCCCATTTTGTAGCATCCTCTATATCACCTTTTAGCCTAGCAGCCAACCCAGGAATGATTATGGTACGGTGCTTAATCTTCTCCTCTATCTTAGAGAACCTAATAATTTCTGCTATCTTCTCAGCTGTAAGTTTTCTCCCAGCTATAGCACTTTCTACAGATAAGCCCTCTGAATCTGCCACAAGTATATAGCAGTCAAGTTTTTCTATATCACCCATCACCGTATAGAAAGTGAGAGCGAAGTTTGACGTTACTAATACAGGAGAATCCTCATTCGGATTTCCTACTACTCTAAGTCCTGGCTCTACACTTACTGGTTTCCTAGGATCATTGTAGATGTTGTTTCTAAGGATCAATAAGGGTAAAGTTGACCAAAAGGTAGCCCTACGTATTATAAGCATATCCACATACCTTATAAGCATCATAGAGGCTAGGCAAGATTCTTCCCAAGATAATAATTCAGGACTTTTTCCATTCTCTTCATCCCAAATCCTTACAGGAATACCTAAAAGAGGGTAGGCTAAAAGCTCATCCTTTTCTTCTATGGCTGATATTCTCATCATGGTAAGGTTATTGATGGTAGCTGCTATATCTTTTCCAAAGGCTGCACCTATATCAAGGACAAAATCTTCTATGCCCCAAGATTTTAGGGTATTAACTAGAGATTTTAGCATCTTTATATCGTTAGGAGAGTATATGGCTAAGGGGCATTTGTATTTTAGGGCAATAGCACCTATTTCTCCCCAATTATCCTTTGTAGCAGCATAGATTAATGGTCTTCTATCTTCTACAACCTTCAATCCTCTCTCTAATATTGAGGATTCAGCCCAAAGGACCATTGGAAGATTTGTTTTATCTGCAACTTTTTTTATAACTTTCTCAAACCTTTCCTGATCCTTTGAAGTTGATCTAATAGCAAGCATATCAAGGGTTAAATCCATTCCTACATAGCGATATCTAAATGAGTTTACCTCATCAATCCATTTTGATATATCCTCATCCTTCATACCATCATCTATTAGCACAGCAATGGTAGTTGGATTAGAGTAACGAAGCTCATGCCTCCTTAAAACCAATTTTCCTCCTATTTTTACTTGCTTTTCTTTAGAGCCTATAATTACCTCTCTAACAGAGGGGGCTAAGAGCTCCCTAAGTTTCTTTAAATTCTCCTCGTATTTTTTCTCTTCGAAGAGAGGGGGGCAATCTTCAAGGGAGAGACTTCTATCAGTAAGCTGTACAGCAAAACCCATACAAACCTTCGGTGGACACCTTCCACAGTTAGTCTTAGGGAGCAAAGGATAAATCATCAGGGGGCCAATCTTCTTAGGCATTTTTAACCTCCTACTCCTAACCATTGAGAGAAAGTTTCTGGATTCTTTCCTCCCATAAGCCATCCAATAACATCTTTAACCGTTCTTATTGCTGCAGGATGTAGCATTATAAATATATCTATCCCAGCCAATAGATAGGCTAAAGCCCCTATAGTTTCCCAGAGAGGACCTCTAAATTCCCTTGGACCAAGCCTAGGATCTTTTATCCAAGCTTCCCTAGCCCCCCAAGCATTTGCCGTTCCAGATATCTGAGGGCACTGAAGTTCATTATCTCCCATTATAGCAGCAAGCCTAATCCTTTCCATGATGGTAAAAGCATACTCAAAGCCATAGCCTAAAGCAGCTGAGGTCGGGTCTATTAGAATTTGATTTAAAGGAACATATTGAAGGAGTTTTCGATTTAGCTCTTTAGCTTGATTTAAGTCGATGGATGTCCAAGCTAAGATTACGTGATTGTGTTTTTTAGCTGCTAAAGCCACAGGCTCCCACATATCCAATGTTGCTGAGCTTAAAACTACTCTTTCACCTTCGCAAACTTCGGCTACCTTTGGCAAAAGTTGAGCATCTTTATCTGGATTTCCAGAACCTCCCACTATTATAGGAACCTTCACAGTTTGAAGCACTTTCTCAACTAACTTAACGGCTTCACTAACAGGGGTATCCTTGATATAGGGATCCGTGCTTATAAGCTCAAGATCTATCAAATCTACACCTACTTTCTCTACCAAGAGCTTAGACCATTCTACAGGGTCTTGAAGGGCATCACCAAAGCATTCTTTTACAGGTTTAGGGAGGGAAATGGGCATATCAAAAACATCCCCAGCTATGGCTGGAGCATATGGCTGTAAACCTTCAAAAAGATGAAAGGCTGGCATACATTCCCCTCCTACTATTACCTTTTTACCTCTAGTTCCTCCTTCCTCTTTCGTTGCTCCAATGGTTACTTCTACTATTTTACCTGAATATTTTTTGATAGGAAGCTTATAATCTGACTCTTTAAGTTCTAGTGGTTTGGAAGGAAGTAAAGGTTGTTGAATTTGGGACTGAATTTGTGTTAGAGTAGGAGGAGTTATTGCCTCTGCTAAACCACCTTTTATAAGGGCTTTTCCTAACTCTAATAAAGTCTTACCTAACTCTTCCCTTATAATTTTTCCTTGAAGGGCTTTTGAAGATTTTATATTTATCTCAAGCTCATCAGCCGATAGGCTTACCCCTTCTAAAGTGAGTTCTTCATACTTATCTAAAAGCTCCATAAGGTTTTTCAGCATTCCTTTTTCTTTATCTTCCTTCAATTTCTCACCTCATTTTTTCTTTTTTACTATAAGCTTATCCGCATAGATCTTTAGATTCTTAAAGGTAAGAGTTATGGCTTCTTCAGCAGAAGTTGGAGTTAGAGTTGGAGACTGAGCTTGAGGTTGTAATGTAATGGTGGGAACCTGTGTTGGGACTATAGTTACAGGAGCAATAGGCTTCTCTTTCTCTTCTTTAACCTCCTCTTTCAAGCTCTGAACAATTGGATGCTTATTCTTCTTTAAGAAACTCTTTAATTCCTCAACGGTATTTACTTCTTTTTCTGTAGGAATTTTATCGTAAATTTCCTTTGGGATATAATCCCTCATCCTTTCCTTTATCTCTGAGGGTAGCCAGATAATTCTATCCCACCCTCCATCTGCTTTAAGAAATTTATGGGACCTCATATACTCAAAGGATAAACCGTGGAAACCATCCACTTGCCTTCCTCCAGCTGTAGAATCTGCTATAGCTCCAAAGGTAAGACCGTTTGGAGTTTTACCTTTAAAATCTCTATGCACAATACCCATACCATTACATTCAGGAACATAAAAGGTTGTAGCCTCAAAGCAACCACAAGAAGTATGGGGATAGTTAAAGGCTGTGTAAAGCTGAACCCTAGTAATGGCACCAAGGGTCCTTTCTTTCACTACTTTATTCACTCCTTCATATTCTCCATTAAAGGGATCTAAACATTCACCTTTCTCTACGGCAAAGATAGGGCCCTTTGGATCTACTTTAGCTGCCGCTCTACCATCAAACCAGCTTATGGCACCACAGTTAGCGTAGCGCTGTGGTGTTATTACACAAACATGAGTAGGAGCAAAGGATTGGCATAAAGTGCAACCGTAAAATACATCCACATCTTCATCCTTAAGGCCTCTTGCTCTGGCATCTCTAGCTTCATAGACCTTTAGGGCTTCCTCATATACCCTTTTAACTTTCTCTTGATTGGTAAAGAAGGTTATCTGTATCTTCTCTATGAGAGGTATTTCGCTTTTAAAGAGACGTTGCAAAACCTTTCCAATGTGAATAAAGCTTAAACCCCTTTCAACGGATTTTTTACTTACCCTAAGCCATATGGCATTTCTTTGATTTAAATGCATAAAACCTTCTATATAATTACAGAAATCGTGAATACGCCTCTCCATTACTCCTTCCATCTCTTCTTCTAAATCCTTACCTGCCACTTCAACTAATATACCATAGGGAATGGAGCTACCCTCTTCCAGCTCCTTTATATCCCTATCAATTATCGTAATCTTACCATCCTCAACCTCATTTATGGGTCTTACTCTGAGAAGCTCAAATTTTTCCTTAATGTTAGGACCTCCTAACTCAACATACATTTGAGGTTTTCTTATCCTCTCTCCTTCGTAAATAACTCCAACTCCTACTGGAATATCAGCAAACATACTACTTGCGCTCATTTCTCCATAACCCCCAATTCCCTAGCTATTTCTTCCAAATTTTCATACCATTCCTTTAAGGATAGATTTGGGAAGGACCAATTTGCATTAGGTTGATAGTATCTATCAAGGGATATGGTCTTTAGATGATTGTAAGCAAAGGATTTAAGGCCTGAAAGGATAACCCATTCAACATAGTAAGTTATACCTAAGATCAAAGCAATATCATGAGGGCCCTTCCCATTAATACTCCAATTTGGATCGGTTAATAGATTCCCAATCTCCATAGAAGCCATAAGCGCTTTAGGCTTAAAGTCCCTTTTAAGAAATTCCCTAGCTGTGTTTGATACAGCTACTACAGGTATATCAGAAGCCTTAGCCATTCTAATCACGTAATCAATAGGTTTTTTCCCATTTAATTCAACTTTAGTGCTTTCATGACCCACTATAAATATTGGATTTTTAGCTCTCTTTATAATAGATGAGACTACCTTTGGCTTGCTTATAACTAAAGCTTTAATAGGTCCTGGAATCTCATATTTTTGAAATGGTTCAGAGATCAAGCCTTTCACCCCTTAACTCTCACAAACTTTGAAAGAAGGGTAGGATCTAAAGAAGGTATTTCACTTTCTTTCCATCCCTTCTCTTCAAGCACTTTAATTACCTCTTCTTTCATGGTAGTTGGAATATCAGCTTTGGTTCTCACAAATAGGTGAATATCATCAGGTAAGATTCCATAAAATTTTGTATAGAGGTCTATATAATGGTAAAGCTTTATGGCCCTTCCTTTTGTAGTATCACTAGGTCTCATACAGAGCTTAGGTATCAAAACCATGGCTTCTTCCTTCTTCTCTACAGAAATGAATAGATGCTCAGGGGTTGGACCTACATAAACTCTCTTACCTGTTCTACCATCTAAAACGTACCAATCTTCCTTTATATCCTTTCTACCCAGTAAACCCCTTCTATATTTAGAGCCATGAGGTCCCACTATAACTGGGACTCCTAACCTCCAAAAACCACTAGCAATAGAAGAAGCCTTCTGGGACATGGCTCCCCAGGCTAATCCAACGGCACCAACTCTATTATGTATATAATCAGCAATTTCCTCATAATTAGAATTCAGTTTTCTCTTGGCAAAGATACTTGCTATCTTTATAAGGGCCCCAGATATGTGAGAGTTAGCAACACAGGAACCACAATTTACTAACCCCCCAGCATCAAATATACCAGGATAGGCTTCGTAAAGGCTTTGGTTATCTTCGTTCTTATACATGGAAATACTCATGGCTGCGCAACCAGAAGCCGTTACGATGAACTTCCTCTTGAGAAACTCTTCGGCTATTATGGCATTATCCTTCCAGCTTCCTGGATAGTTAGCGCAACCAACTATAGCTACAACCCCTGGTATCTCCCCCATAACTATGGGCCCTCCAACAGCCCTTATCTCTGTATCTTGTATAGCTCCCCTTCCTATTCTTATCTTAAACCTATCTTGCTCCATCTTTAATCTTGAAGCTCCTACAATCATTGAATGAGGTTTAAGACCTTGGTGGCAAACATCATAGGCTTCACATCTACCACAGCCTATACAGGCTTCATATAGGTTAGATAGAGGTTCAAGGTTTCCATTTGCTACAGCTAGCATGGCCTCAGGTATTGGGAGATAATTGGGGCAGACCCTCTGACAATTACCACATCTTGTGCATCTTTTGGCATCTTTTATAACTTCAGGCTCTAATGGTATGGCTTTGAATTTTTGCCTCTTTTTAAAGACTGATAATGCTACCTTTACAGCTACTTCCCCAACCTTTTCAGAATCTAATAGGGCTACACCTGGTACCTGAGCGCTCACCAAATCTTTAACTATTTCATCTATTGAATCCTTAGTTCTATCAGGTAATCCTTGAAAATTTCTATAGTGAGTAGATATTAAAGGGGCATGAACTCTCTTAGCCTCTATAAGTACATCGGTTCTAATACACTGCTCATCCACAACTATAACATCGGCTAAACCTGACCTTATAAATCGAAGCTGGTGTGATAAAGGTCCAACAATTTTTGCTTTAGATGTTTTACGGGTTAGATCTAGGGCTGTGCAGCATATACCACAAAGCTCTATAGAATCTTCTAAGCCAGCTTTCTTCATATATTCATAAATCTCTATGGAGGGAGGGACATTATGCCCAATAACTAATATGGTAGGCTTTGTAGGATCAATCACACTTATTCCTATATCAGCTAAAGGTGCCTCTGGATCAGCTTTTGGGAAATTATAAGCCGAGATTTGGGCTATATCACAGATCTCTAGGGCTACATGGTCAATCATACCTGCATGAAAGACCTTAGATTCAAAGTCTATATTATCTCCCTCTTGCCCTGTATGGCATGCGGCTAAGAGATGAATAAGCTCCTTTTCACAGTATTCTAGGGCATCTTCTAAATCGCTAAGGGTCTTTGGTTTTATACCTGTAACTAACCTAATGTTAGGAGCTTCAACATACACTGAAGCACCCCCAACATCTATTGGATGGTCTGGGCCATATTTTGCTATTAGCTCATCTAAAAGGTGCCTGGCATGGGCTGTATGAGTAGCTGCTCCAAGAGTGCAGGATATCAAAACTATCCTTGATTGTTGAGCTGCCATATCAATTCCACAAGCCCCCCTTTTTCCTTGACTTAAATCGCACTTTCCCATGGTGCATAGGCAGCAAAGTTCACAGAAGGGAAGGTAAAAGGGCTTATATTTACTTAAAAGTTTTCGATCCCAATCACGAAGGGAGGCTATGTTTGGCATTTGAGTAGGACCTGGCTCTTCTTCCCACTCTTCAATTAATCGACCAACTCTAAACTCAAAGCCCTTTGCTATAATTTTATCGGTGTGAAGCTCATCTATCCTAATTTTAAGGTTAGCCATCAATTTATTTATGCATTCAAATAATTTAAATTTAACACTGATAATTAGAAAATTTTAAATCTATAGCGAGAAGTCCAGAGCTAGGAATCAGAGCAAAATATTATAGCTTTTATTTTATGAAAAGTATTAAGTAGGAGATATAGTTAGATGAACCCACACAGTTCACGCTCTTGTGTTGTGGAAAGGAGTCTTTACTCAGAGTAATCAACTTTTACTGTAAACCCAAGTGTAAGAAGCTGAAATAAAAAAGGTTTAAGCTTCGTACAGGAGTGGTTCTTACTACTTTAAGATTAAGCAGATAGTAGTTTTAATAGTATATCAGTGGGACCTAGGAGATTTGAACTCCTGACCTTCCGGTTATCAGCCGGACGCTCTAACCAGGCTGAGCTAAGGTCCCTCCTTTTTCTAATTAAAAAGTTGGTTAATATAAATCTCTTTCCTTATTAAACTAATAATTTCCTTATTAAACTAATAAAAATCATTATAAAGTTTTTCCTCTTGAAGTCTTTAAGAGAAAAAATACCATCAGTGAGAGAGATAAGGTGAAGAGGGAAAGAGAGTAAAAGCCCAAATCAAAGGATTCCTCACCATATAAGAGCAGAACCTGCGAGTAAAGGGCTGGACCAAGAGTAATCCCCAGAGACCTTGCCATGGCTAAAAAGCCCATAGCTTTTCCTAACTCCTGAACGTTAGCTCTTCTTGCAACAAATATAATTGCAGCTAAAGTTGAAGAACCATTAAAGAATCCAAGGATCAATAAAAGGGCTAAAAGCTGTAGTAAGGATGAGAAGTTAGCTATAAGAAAGGTTAAGAGAGAAGATAGGATAAGAAATGGAAGGAGCATCATTTGCTCATTTTTGTATTTATCTATGATTAAGCCTAAAGGCATTCTTGATAAAGCTCCCGAAAGGGCTGGGAGGGAAAGGGCTAAACCAATAAAAAATTCATCGTATCCTCTATACTTCATGTATAAAGGTAGGTAAACAAAGAAACCTCCTATCAATGTAAAGGCTATCAAAGTTACTGAAAGTCCAAAAAGGATAACTTTATTCTTCATTAAATTTAAAATCTCTATGGCTTTACTACTTATACCCTTTTGAAGATTAAGCATAATCAAGGGAAAAAGGGAAATTATCATAAAGATAGAGGCTATTAAAAAGGTAGGTTAGCTTTGTGGCTTAATTATTGTTGTGTGTTTGCTCTTTGTTTTTAGTGTTGGGTTGTGTTTATAGGTTTATGATTGTGTTGTATATGAATGCTTTTATTTTTAGCTCTTTGGCTATGTTTGGCAGCTCCTTAGCCAAGCAGTAATCGCCGAAGATACGCTTGAATGTTGAGAACGCTGTT
>JARVJX010000027.1 GCA_029775995.1 Nitrososphaeria archaeon
TGCTATACTCCTTAGATATGAACCTGAATAATGCAGGAGGGCTAGAGGATCTTATCTTGCAAAGCACCTTATTCCTCTTAAAGATCTTAGCCTCCTTAACCATCCTCACAAGGTAATCCAGTCCACTCATAGAGTATGGAGAGAGGGAAATAGAACAAAAAGCCTAAGGTTAAATAGAATATACAGAATGAGAACGTTATCTTGACAATCCCACTTATACGAATGAGAAAATTTAAATAAAGAGAATCTAGGAGTAGAAGAACCTTTATAAGATGTTCTGAATTCCAGCTGGGGCTACTGGAATTTATCAAGCCTGTGAAGCTTATTTACAGTTAACTTATCAAGCTAAAAGCAATCAAGTAGAGAAGGCAGAGAGAGTAAAAAAAGCTTTAGACTAACCTTGCTTTGAAAACTTATAACCGTAATATATGGTTCCCTCTTTACCCTCCTCCCTTATCTTTCTAAAGATCATCCTAACCCTATCTCCTATCTTGATATCTTCTCCTTTAGTATCAGCTATCTGAGCTAAGACTCTAACATTATTGTCAAGCTTTATTATGGCTAATACTAGGGGCTCATAACCATCAAACCCTTCCATGGCTTCATAAAGTATTGTGTAGGTTAATATGGTGCCTTCCTGAGGCATTTCCCTATCTACTATATCCTTTGAACCACATTCTCTGCAAACATAAACAGGAGGGTAAAAATCTCTTTTACATTGATTACAATGAGAGCCTAAGAGCCTATAGTACCTTTCCTTTTCCCTCCAATAAGATATGGGATTCATGCCCTATTCCTCTTCAATATGTGAACTATAGCTGTAGTATCTATTCCCCCTACATTGTGAATCATGCCTATCCCTGCCTTCTCTACTTGATTGCTTTTAGCTTGATAAGTTAACTGTAAATAAGCTTCACAGGCTTGATAAATTCCAGTAGCCCCAGCTGGATGACCCCTTGCCTTTAAACCTCCAAAGGTGCATATTGGTAGTTCTCCCTTTAAATCGAAGAATCCTTGATTAGCTAACTTTGGAGCTTCTCCCTTCTTAACAAAACCCATGGCTTCTAAGCTTAAAGCTGTAACAACGGGAAAGGCATCATGAACCTCTACAAAGTCTATATCATCTAATTTAATTTTTGCTTGCTCTAAAGCCTGATTCGTAGCTCTTTCTGTCGCCTCAAACCTTAACATGTCATTCCTTTCATAAAAGCTAAAGCGGTTTGTAGCTATAGAGCTTGCTATTATTTCAACCAAATTATCTTCCCCTATTTCCTTGGCCTTTCTCTCAGAAACTAAAAGCACACTTGCCGCCCCATCTCCTATAGGAGAGCATTCTAACAAACCTAAGGGATCGGCTATGATAGGAGCCTTTTTAATATCTTCTAAACTGATCTCCCTTCTAAATTGGGCATGTTCAGCATTCTTTGCATTTTTATGGGCTAAAAGAGGGAAATAGGCAAGCTCCTCCCTGCTTACCTTTAACTCATTCATGTAGTATCTTGTGAGCATAGCATTTAGAGAAATAAAGTTAGCCCCAAAAAATTGAGTGAATTCTGCACTTTCAGCCATGGCTAAAGCATTGGAGGCTTTTTTAGAGCTCATATCTCTCATCTTTTCAACTCCTATAACCAAGCATACATCAGAATCTCCACTTTTTACCCTTGAATAAGCACTAGCTAAAGCAGCAGCCCCTGATGAGCAGGCAGCCTCAACTTTATAAGCTGATATTCCAGTTAAACCTAGGCTATCAGCTATAAGGGCTCCTAGATGCTCTTGATTACAGGCATAACCGGAGAACATATTTCCTATCACTAAAGAATCAGGTTTTAGGTTAAATTTGTTTAAAGCTTTAAAACCGGCATCTAACGCTAATTCCACTAAAGATTTATCCCATAAATCTCCAACTTTGCTCATTCCAATAGAAGCGATGAATACTTTCATCTTTTACACCTTTAACTTTCCTCTAAACTTAGCATATAAAGAGTAATCAACTTCAATCCTTTCTTTAATCATCTCTTCAATTCTTAAATGGCCCTTTCTCTTCTCATCTATTCCATTTAGGACTCTTAAAATTATAGCATCACTACCAGCACCTGAACCAAAGGATACTAAAAGGATTCTTTCATCAGGTTTTGCATCATCTAATACTCTTGCCAAACCTAAGAGAGCGCTAGCTGCATAGGTATTTCCAATAAGAGGGTTTAGCAAACCCTTTAACATTTGGCTCTCCTTGAAGCCTAACCTTTTCCCCGCTTCTAAAGGAAACTTAGGATTAGGTTGATGGAAGACTACATAATCGAAATCGGAAGGCTTAGAATTTGTCTCCTCAAGTATTAAACCTGTTGCCTTTAGGGTGTGGTGAAGGTAAGCTGGCTCTCCAGTAAATCTACCCAAATGCCTAGGATATTCTTGCCCCTGCCTTCTCCAAAAATCCCCTGTATCGGTAACATAAGATAGAGTGTATTCGATTTCAGCTATACAATCACTAAGCTCAGATATAACATAGGCTACAGCTCCAGAAGAAGCTGTATACTCTAACTCATCATTTGGTCTACCTTGGGCGGTGTCGCTTGCTATTGCTAATCCGTTCTCTATCATTCCAGAACCTACCAAACCTATTATACATTGCATAGCTTCGGTACCAGCTTTACAGGCAAATTCAAAATCAGAAGCTAAAACCCTTCTTTTACCTAGGGCTTCAGCTACTATAGTGCTAGTAGGTTTAACAGCATAAGGTTTTGATTCTGTACCAACAAAAATTGCACCGAGGTTATCAACTTTAGCCATAACTAAAGCCCTTCTAGCAGCTTCTACAGCCATTGTACAGCTATCTTCATCTATACCTGCTATACTCTTCTCCTCATTTACCTCTCTTCCAGAACCTTTCCAGATTCTTGAAATATCTTTTGTAGGTAAGCGGTATCTTGGAATATAGGCTCCATAACCTTTAATTCCTACTTTTTTAATAGGCTTCAATTCAAGTTCTTCCATAAAGATTAGGATAAAGACTTTTCGCTTTAATTTAAAAAATTGCTAATTTAATTAAATGGCTTTTAATTGCTTAACTATGGGAGGTCTAACCTTTTTCAATACTCTACTGCATCCATGAGGGCAAACAATTTCAGGCAACTTTTCTAATTCATCTGAATAGGTTATGGCTCCACATCTTATACACTCATATTTTATACCACCAAAAACCTTTTCCTCAGATTTACTCATATCCAACCCCTTATGGGCTAATCCTATTTTAATTTATAATTTAATGGAGAGCTTCTAGCAGAATTCATTAAAGCTCCTTATAATTAAGACATTAAAGTGGCAATCTAAATTAAACTATTCAAAGTGAAGCCTTTTTCTAAGTTCTTGTATCTCTTTTTCTAAAGCATCTAAATCCTTTTTTGTATCGATACTTCTCCAAAAACCTTCGTGAGGAAAAGCGGCTAATAAACCCTTTTCACTTAATAGAGGAAAAGTTTCCTTTTCTACATCCCCCTTATCAGGCAAATACTTTATTATATCATGATTTAAAATATAGACTCCTCCATTTATGTAAACATTAGGTATGATGGGCTTCTCTACAAACCTCTTTACCTTACCTCTAGGAGATACTTCAACTATACCATAAGGAGAAACAAAGGGGACGATCATTATTGTTGCTAAGGCTTCCAATCTTCTATGCCAATCCAACATCTCAAGGGGGTTCATGTCTGTTAGTACATCTCCATTTAAGATCATTACCGAATCTTCTTCACAAAATTTTAGAGCTTTTTTAATGGCCCCACCAGTACCTAAGGGTTCCTCCTCAACAGAGTATTGTATACTAATACCCTTATAATTATCTGAAAAAAAATCTTTAATCTTTTCCCATTTATAGCCTACAGCAAAGATCAATTTTTCTAAACCGTAATTGGATAACCAACTTATCTGCCATTCTGCTAAGGATCTTTCCCCTAAATTAACCATAACCTTTGGGCTATTCTCCGTTATGGGCCTTAACCTTAAACCTAATCCTCCAGCTAAGATTACGGCTTGCTTAAGCATTAGGCTTAAGTTAAGCATCTTTATATTTAACTTTTTAGTAGCTCTATAACCCTATAAGCAGCTTTATCAACTAAAGAATTATCTATGCCTCTAACCCCACAGGCTACTATTAAGATTCTTTTGGTATCTTTTGTTATCCTTGTTCTCATCGAATCTCTGTGAGGAAAAAGATGAATTACTCCTTCTTCATCAGCTAAAACTATTAAACCATCTTTTAAGATTTTACTTTTTCCTGATATATCTAAGAATTCTTCACCTTCCTTCGAAAATCTTAGATTTATTTCCCCTTTAGTTTTTACTAAGTCATACAATCCTATGGGTATAAGAGTTTCTAAAGATGCTATATTCCCAGCGTCGACCACATTATTTATCCTTGGTATTGTATTATCTCTTAAAAACCTTCTGAGCAAAGCCTCACTGGAAGGTCTAATTTTTGTAGGATCTAAGCCTATTTTCCAATAAAAGTCCCTTAAAGCTCTTATGGTAGGATGATCTTTTATATTCTCTAAATTAAATTTAATTCTTTCCTTAAATTTCTCTATTTCCTTATAGTAATCGTAGCCTTTCTCTCTAACTTCAGCTACTATTACACGAATACCCAAATATAGCTCAGGATACTTTTCTTTTACACCACGATCTATTTTTATCACATCTTTAATAGAAAAGAATTATTTATAACCTAAGCTTTATCCTTTTAAATTGAAGTTAAAGAAGCTCATAATTTGTAACAGGCACTTTATCCTTTTAGCAGCGTTAGGAATTATAATGAGAATTCTTGGAATGATTTATTTAATACCTTTAAGTGATGTATACTATTTTAATACAAAAGGGGTAATAGATCTTTTAAGTTTAAAGAATCCTTATGAAGATAGGTTTGATGATTTTGTCCCAAATTCTTTAATGACCCCTAATTCAGGAAACATATATGCTTACATGCCTTTAGAAACACTTTACCTAATACCTTTTTACCTTACCTTTGGAGACATTCGCTATGGTAATGTTTTTGCAGATATTGTTATAGCTTGCCTACTTTATAATATGATAAGCTATAAGAAATGGAGATGGTTAGCTGTAAATATATATTTAATTTTCCCTCTTATATTCCTAACAGAAATTCTTTACAGTAGCCACACAAACATTGCAGCTCTATTTTTACTTTTGAGCTTCTTCCTTCTAAAAAGAGGCAAAGAAATCCTTTTCAGCTTTACTTATGGGATGGCTTTAGCATCTTCCCAGCTTACTTTTATTTCTCTACCTTTCATTATAGCCCTTTGGATAAAAAGAAAACTTATGAAGAAGTTTGTTCTTTGCTTCATACCCTTATTTCTCACTATTATTCCTTTTTTTATAATAAATTATCAAGAATTTTTAAAGGATGTAATGTTTTTTCAGTTCTCTAGGGAGACTTACCCCCTATTTGAAAGGAGGGGTAATGTATTGATATCTAACTTTGGTTTAAATGGCATATTCTACACCTTAACAGGATTTGATTTACCCATTTCTTTAAGGTTAGCTTTAAGTATCTTGCCTCTTTTATTCTTTATCATAAATTTAGATTTTACTTTTGAAAAGATTCTAAGGACTATAAGCATCTCATCTTTCTTAATCATATTTATTTTACCAAAGAATCTATTTCTTATTTACTTTTTAGTTTATCTTCCTTTACTCTTACTCATAATCGATAAATTTTTTAAAAAGTTTTATTAAAGGAGGGGTATGGAGAAGGAGAGGTTAAGGAAAGCAAAGGAAAATTGGGATGTGTTAAATAGAATAATTAACTATATTTCACTGATTGTGATTTTGATCATAGTTGTTTATAGCTTAAGCATGCTCATAACCCAGTATTTGTCTTCAGGAGCTATAACGGTGGGGCAATGGTTAGTTGAATTGGAATGGCCTTTACCATACTTTGCTAAACCTATTAGCTATCTTAGTGTAGCTTTAGTTGTCTTTTGGTTCAGCTACCTTGAGCTTAAAAAAGATTACTATCTACAATTAGATCCCATAAAAAGAAGAATCTGTTTTCTTTTAGCTCTTATCTTTGCTTTCGTATCCCTTTATGAAACCTTCTACAATTTTATGGTTTGGAATGCTTTAATCACTTCCGATGCTATAAGAGGATTTATAATCATAGATGCCCAAAATCTTCCTTATCCTAATCCTAAAATTCCTTGGAACTTACCCTTTGCAACAAAGCTCTTCTCAAGTATAGCTGCTATGAGTCTTTATTCTCTTTACTTTTTTCATAAGCATGAGAAAAAAAGAGCCGTTGATTAAAAAGCAAAAAGAAGAGGAAGTAAAGGTAAAATAGGAAACCTAATAAATAACCTAAAAAAGCTAAAGAACCTAAAAAGCTTGCTTTGGATATTAAAAATAAAGATGCGAGGAGCTGATAAGAAATTAAAGAAAAGTTGTAAATTAGAGTTGAAATTAGAAAAGCAAAAATTATTCTACCCTTACTTTTTCTAATAAGCAGGATTACGCTTAAGGCATTAAAGAAGATCAATCCTAAGAGAGAAAGATTTCCCAATAAAAGAGAAAGGATCCAGAGGAAATTCGTTAAAATTAAAATTAAAGTTAATAGCTTTAAAGGGTCCTTTATTTTAATTTTGAGCATCATGCCCCTAGGTTCCTTTCACTAGTGCTTAACTTTTGCTAGAGCTTTGTTTTATTCTTTTTGAAAGAGAAATGGTAATTTAGAGAATTTGAGCATAATATTCATGGAATAGAGAGAGGCTATAGTGAGCCTTTAATCATTTAGCAAGAAATGCTTTATATCAAGAAATTTTCTCCTAATTCTTTTTATATATCCTTTCCTTAAGAAAATTGAGCTTGTCCCTTTTAGCTAAGAAGTTAGAGGAGTTAGGTAAAGAGGTTCAGGATTTAGAACCTTCCATGTTAATTTCCGCTGGTTATGATGGTGAAAAGGAAAAGGCTTATCTAAAATTTTACAATCCTAACTCAAACAAAATTGCCATATGGTATGACAATACTAACCATAAACCCTATTGCTTTTCCATGGAAAGCATAGAAAATTTATCCTTCTTAAAGGAGAGAGAGGATATAATAGATATAGTTAGGGAGAAGAAGTTTTCACTTTTATACGATAAAGAGATTGAGGTGAGCAAAATTATAGCCAAGGACCCACTAGCTATAGGGGGTTCTCCAGGGCAAAAGAGTGTAAGGAACATAATTAAAGCTTGGGAGGCTGACATAAAATACTATGAGAATTACATCTATGATAAGGATTTAACTGTAGGATCCTTTTACTTTATCAAAGGATCAAAAATATATCCTTATAACTTTCCTATCCCAGAAAAGGTTAGTAGAAACCTGCAAAGCTTATTGGCTAATTCCAGTGAGGAGTTTAAAAACTATATTTTAATGTGGGCTACCCTCTTGAATCAACCCATACCCCCTTTGAAAAGAATTTCTTTAGATATTGAGGTTCTCTCTAAAGAGACTGATAGGATACCTGATCCGGAGCAAGCTAACGATAAAGTGATATCCATAGGCTTGGTAGGGGATGAAGTGAAGAAACTTTACCTTTTAAACTCTGAGGAAGAAAAGGTTTCAATACCCGATGTAACGATACTATCTTTTAAAGATGAGAAAGACATGTTAGAAGCTTTATTTCTAGAGCTCTTAGAGTATCCCATGGTTATTACCTTTAATGGTGATGAATTCGATTTAAAATACCTTTACCATAGAGCTAAAAAGCTTGGCTTTAATAAGAGTGAGATACCCATATACCTAGGGAGAGATTTTGCAGGATTGAAGCATGGGGTTCACTTAGATCTATACAAATTCTTCTCCAATAGATCCATTCAAATTTATGCTTTTAACAATAGGTATGTGGAGTATACATTAAATGCTGTTAGTGAATCCATTCTAGGAGTATCTAAATTAGAGTTAGAAGTACCCATAGCAGATTTACCAAAACAAAAGCTGGCTGAATATTGCTATAACGATGCCTATATAACTTATAGGCTAACCAGCTATGAATCTGATCTCTTGATGAAGCTTATAATCGTTATTGCTAGAATTGCGAAGATGCCTATAGATGATGTGGTAAGGTTAGGGGTATCAAACTGGATAAGGAGCTTACTTTACTTTGAGCACAGAAGGATAAATGCCTTAATACCAAATCAAGAGGAGCTATTAGCTAAAGGAGGGGCAAGTTCATCGGCTATCATAAAGGGAAAAAAGTATAGGGGAGGCTTGGTGGTCGAACCTATCCCTGGCATACACTTTAATGTTGCTGTTTTGGACTTTGCAAGCCTGTATCCTAGCATCATCAAGGTTTACAACTTATCCTATGAAACGGTTAGATGTATTCATGAAGAATGTAGGAAAAATCTGATTCCTGAATCTGACCACTGGATATGTAATAAGAGAAAGGGGATAACTTCTCTAATCATAGGTTCCTTAAGGGATTTAAGGGTAAACCATTATAAGAGGCTCACAAAGGACCCTTCTCTAAGTAGAGAAGAAAGGGAGTTTTATCAAGTTATAACTCAAGCCCTTAAAGTGATTTTGAATGCTTCTTATGGTGTGATGGGTGCTGAAATCTTTCCTTTATACTGCTTACCAGTAGCTGATGCAACTGCTGCTGTTGGAAGGTATATCATTAAGAAAACAATAAGTAAGTGCAGAGAATTAGAAGTAGAAGTAATCTATAGTGATACTGATTCCATATTCTTAAGAAGTCCTAGCCTGGTTCAGATTGAAGCTATTGCAGATTGGGCTCAAAGAGAGTTAGGGGTAGAGTTAGACCTTGATAAAAATTATAGGTATGTAGCTATGAGCCAAAGAAAGAAGAACTATTTGGGAGTTTTAGTGAATGGGACCATCGATGTAAAAGGGCTAACAGGTAAAAAAAGCCATATTCCTCCCTTTATTAGAGAGGCTTTTTATGATATTCTTACTATTTTAGGAAATATAAAAACAAAGGAAGATTTTGATATGGCTAGGGAGGATATTAGAAGGAAAATAAGGGAATGGTATAAAAGATTGATTAGTAAGGAAATAGAATTGGAAAAGCTTAGCTTTCAAGTAATGCTGGGAAAAAATCTTGACAGCTATAGAGATGTTACACCTCAGCATATTAAAGCAGCTAAGCTACTAAGAAAGGAGCTTAAGGCTGGAGATATTGTGAAGTATGTTAAAACTGTAACTCCTCCAGGAGTAAAGCCTATTGAACTAGTTAAGATAGAAGAGATAGATACAGCAAAGTATATTGAATATATGAGAAGTACCTTTGAGCAGCTCTTAGATTCTTTAGGCTATGAGTTTGATGAAATTTTAGGCGTTACTAAGTTAGAGGATTTCTGGAGTTAAATTGGGCTACAAAGAGCTCTTTCTTTATCAAGAACCTTTAATAAATTATAATCTAGATGAGGGGGAGCCTAAGCTAAATCTTTTGGGAGCTCCCTTCGATAATACTAGCACTTACAGAGCTGGAAGTAGATTTGGACCTAATGCCCTAAGGGAAGCTTTTGCTAACATCGAAATTTTTTCTCCAGATTACAATCTAGATTTAGAAAAGGTATCCATAAGGGATTGGGGGAATTTGAGAGCTTCAAAAAAGGTTGAGGAATATATATCAAACTTATCCAAAGTTATAAAGGAGCTTATAGATTATAAAAAAAGCTTTGGAATCTTTGGTGGAGAGCACACAATAACCTTAGGAAGCATAAAGGCTCTAAAGGAAGATGTTCACTATATAATCTTTGATGCTCATTTTGACCTTAGAGATGAGTATGAGGGATTTAAGATTAGTCATGCTACTTTTTTAAAGAGAGCCATTGAAGAGTTAGGGGAAAATAAATTCTTACATATAGGTTCAAGGGCTATGGCAAAGGAAGAATGGGAATATGCTAAAAGAATAGGCCTAAACTTTATAACTACAAAAGAGATAATAGGGGGGAAATTATCAAAGCTAAAGGAAATGATAAAGCCTCTTAACAAGATTTATGTTAGTGTTGATTTAGATGTTCTTGATCCCTGCTATGCCCCAGGTGTAAGTAATCCAGAACCTCTTGGTTTATCCTCCTTTCAGTTTATGGAGCTCTTGAATCTCTTTAGAACGAAAAGGCTGGTAGGATTCGATATTGTGGAGCTATGCCCTCCTTATGATAACGGAAATACAGCTTTATTAGCTGCAAAGATACTGTCAGAGCTACTTATTCTAGCTTATAAATATTAAAATGTTAATCAGCAAAGGTTTTCGCTTGCTCTTTTAACCTTGCTATAAGTTCTTCTAAATTTAAATCCTGCTCCACTTTACCCTCTCTGCTTCTTAAGGAAACTTTACCCCTTTCTTTCTCCTTACTACCTATGACTATCATATAGGGTATCTTTTGAATTTGGGCTTCCCTAATCTTATAGCTTACAGTAGCTCTTTGGGTATCTAAAGTTACCCTAAAACCTTCCAACTCTAATTTCTGAGCTATCTCCTTACAGTAATCTAAATATTCATCGGATACAGGTATTATAGCTATCTGTACTGGAGCTAACCAGAAAGGAAAGGCTCCTCCATAGTGCTCTACTACTATACCTATGAACCTCTCTAAACTTCCATAGATTACCCTATGAATTATTACAGGTGTATGCTCTTTACCATCTTTACCTATGTAGCTTAGATTGAATCTTTCAGGCATCACAAAATCTACCTGTATAGTGGCACATTGCCAACTTCTACCTAAAGAATCTTTTATGTGAAAATCGAGCTTTGGACCGTAAAAGGCTCCTTCTTTTTCCTTTATCCTATACTTTAGGTTTGCTTTATTTAGAGCATTTATCAAGTGTTTGGTAGCTTTTTCCCAAACTTTATCAGAACCTAGGGCTTTCTCGGGTTTTGTTGATAGCTCAACACTATATTCGAAACCAAAGAGTCTATAAAACTTATCCACTAACTTTATTACCTTTAATACCTCATCCTCTAACTGTTCTTCAGCTACAAAGATATGAGCATCATCTTGAGTAAAGGCTCTTACCCTAAACAATCCACTTAAAACACCACTTAATTCTTGTCTATGAACTAAGCCTAACTCTGCCAACCTTAAAGGTAAATCTTTATAGCTTCTTTCTTCGCTTAGGTAAGTTAAAATTGCTCCAGGGCAATTCATGGGTTTGATTACGAACTCTGAACCCTCCACTTTAGTAAGAAAAATATTTTCCTTATAAGTTTCCCAATGCCCACTCTTAACCCAAAGTTCCTTATTCATAAGCAAAGGTGTAATGATCTCTTTATAGCCTTGCTTGTAATGCTCCTTTTTCCAAAGCTCTATAAACAGATTTCTTAATAGAACTCCCTTTTCATAGAAGAATACACTTCCCGGAGCTTCCTCCTTAAAATGAAAGAGCCCTAAAGTTTTTCCTAGGTACCTATGATCCCTTCTCTCTAACTTCTCCCTTTCATCCAGGTATTCATCCAATTCTCTTTGAGTTCCAAAGGAAATCCCTGAGATTCTATATAGCATGGGATTGCTTGCTTTACCTTTCCAGTAAGCTCCAGATATATCCCTTAACTTAAAGAATACTTTAGAATTGCTTAACTCCCCATCACATATATCATAGTATCCATTAAACTTTATCAAGCTCACTTTTTCCCTCTTCAACAACTCAATTACCTCAAGCTTGAACTCTTCATTTGGAAAAATCTTTTTAGCTTGCTCTTTGCTTAACTCTAACTTCTCCCATCTAATCTCTTTTGATATCCTCTCCATTTCTTTTTCTATTTTCTCTAAATCATCTTTGCTAAACCTTTTACCATAAAAATCGTAGTAAAAACCGTTAGCGCTGATACCTACCAAACCCCTCTTAACCTCTGGATAAAGACTTTTAACAGCTAAGGCTAACACATGGGCTGTGGTATGCCATAAAACCTCCAATTCACTCTTAGCTCTACAACCAATTTCAAAGGCTTCTTCTTTCCTCTCAATTTCTCCTTTAATGTAACTTCTAGATTGCTCAGCTAAAGGATGCCCTTTAATTTGAATGGAAAATTGCTTATTCCAACCAAAGGGTGCTCTATAGGTTTCTATCCCAAAATCTTTAGCCCTTTTTTCCATCAGCTTTAAAAGATACAAAGCTAAATCTGGTTCGGCGAGATTTGAGCTTAAATGGGCAAAGGGGTAGATGAGTATTTTATTAACCTTTAGATTATTTAAAAATTCTTTAAGCTCAAGAAGGGCTTTATCTATTACTTTTTCATCATCATCCTTTTCAATTGAGGTAAATAAAACAACCAGATCATCAAATCTGTAATTTTTCTTTTCTACTTCTTCAGCCAAGCTGATTTCTTTATTTAGAGGCTTATACTCTATATAGTCAGAATGCAGTTGTAGAATTCTCATCCATAAAACAATGAACTCTTAGAGATTAAAGCTTTAACTAAATCTTAGCCTCTCTAGCTCTCTGTTACTCTTTGTGGCTTTTTTCCATTCCTTATAGTGCCTTCTACAGAGATAGGCTCTCCTATGCTTTTTAATAAGCTTAAAGATATTTGAAACCTTATCGTAGCTTAAGCTTCTTAAAGCATCTTCTTTACAGCTTTCTACAGAGCATTTTAATCCCTTATCTACCCTTCCCATGTTAAGGTTTAGTAATTAAGCCTTTTAACCCTATCCTTTTAATTGATAGTGTGCTGAACAAACTTAGGGAAGCGTTAAGACCCTATATGGAAGGCTTAGGTAGAAGCGTAGCTAAAACAAGGTTATCTCCCTTGGTTTGGAGCCTTTTGGGTTTATTCTTTGCCTTTCTCTCAGCATTTTTCTACTCTTTACCCATGTATTACTCTCTTCTTTTAGGAGGAGCATTTTTGCTAATTTCGGGTTTTACAGATATTATAGATGGTATGGTGGCAAGACTTACTGGGAAGGTTAGTGATAGAGGCTCTTTTTTGGATTCAAACTTCGATAGAATTGCTGAAATAGCAGTCTTCAGTGGAATGGTTTATGGGAAAAAGGTCGACCCTTTTTTAGCCATCATAACTCTATCCTTATCACTATTAGTTAGCTATAGTAGAGCAAAAGGGGAAGCCTTAAGCATAAAGATGATGGGTGTGGGCTTTGGGGAAAGGGCTGAGAGGATAATCCTTTTGGCTTTATTCAGCTTTCTATCTCTTATAAATTTTGAACTTTTAAATCTAGGGTTGTTAATTATATTGGTCCTTTCAGCTTTAACCTTTCTTCAAAGAGTTAAGCATATTCTTAAAAGTTTACCTTAGCTTTCTTTCATCTTTAGCTCTAACCTTTATGAGACCATAATGGACAGCACAGCTAATACAGTAATACTTTACTGTTACAGGATTTTCAATATGGGCTCCTGCAGCTTTGAGCTCCTTAGCTAAAGAAGGCTCAACTAAACTTACTCTAGAAGTAAATTTTTTAGCTTTATCTCTTGCCACTAATCTACCACAGTTGCTACAATGAATATACTCACTTCTACCCTTCCCTCCTTTTGCCCTACCTCTGCTCTTTCTCTTTTTTGTCATAGTTCCCCTATAACCATTAAATTTTGCAATTAAAAGCTTTAATAGTTAAAAGCTTTTCTCTATGTTAAATTTATGGTTTCTATAGCCATAGTAGGGCATCTCTGTATAGATTGGATTCTTTTCCAAGATAGGATTAGGTTTCAGATAGGAGGGCCAACCTACTATGGAGGTATCACATCTTCTAAGTTTAATATGAATACCTTTTTAGTTACAAAATACGGTCCCGATTTTCCTGAAGAGTATATGAAATTTTTAAAGAGCTTTAATTTAAAGATTGTAAAAGGGGCTAAAGGTAAAAATCTAACTACTAAATTTAAGCACAAAATTAAAGAAGATAAAAGAATCTCACAACTTCTAAGTAAATGTGATGATGTTGAAGAAAGTCAATTGGATGAGCTTTCTCCTGAAGCTATTCTAATAGACCCTGTAGCCCAAGAAGTTTCCTTTGATTTTGTTAAAAGATGTAGAGAGAAGGTTTCTTTATTAGCTTTAGACCCTCAAGGCTTTTTGAGAAGGTTTTATCATAATGGTTACGTTTATCTGAATTCTTTAAAGGAAGAAATTTTGAGTTTAGTAGATATAATCAAAGCAGATAGAGAGGAGCTAAAAATCCTAGGGAAAAATGATTTCATAAAGAGTCTTAATAGCCTCTCTAAAAAGGTAAAGACTTTACTAATCACTTTAGGAAAGGAGGGAGCATTTCTTGTAATGGGAGATAAAGCCTACAAAATTAAAGTGCCAAAAATAAAACTCGTAGAACCTATAGGGGCTGGAGATATTACCCTCTCCTCCTTCCTATCAAGCCTTTCTAAAGGAGAAGAAGCTCTATACTCTGCTTGCTTAGCTGTAGCTTGTGGAACCTTATCCATGGAAAGAAACTTCAAATCAAAAATTCCTTCCATAAAAAAAATTAAAGAAGTGGGTGAGGAACTCTTTGAGAAGGTAGAGAAAATTAATCTATAAGCCTGAATAGGAGTTAAGAAGATGAGCAAGGAGATTGGTATAAAAGCAAAGAAAAAGGAGGACTTCTCCGAATGGTATTCAGAGGTTATAATAAAGAGCGAATTAGCTGATTATGGAAGTGTAAAGGGATTCATGGTTTTAAGACCTTATGGATTCCAAATATGGGAAATCATAAAGGAAACCTTTGATAAATGGATTAAGAGGTTAAATCATAAAAATGCCTATTTTCCCTCTCTAATACCTCAAAGTCTTTTGATGAAGGAAAGGGAACATTTTAAGGGCTTTAATCCAGAAGTTTTCTGGGTTACTCATGCTGGTAACGATGAACTATCTGAGAAGTTAGCCATAAGACCCACCTCTGAAACAATAATATACGATTCCTATGCTAAATGGGTAAGAAGCTGGCGAGATTTACCTTTACTGATAAACGTCTGGAATTCTGTTTTAAGGGCTGAAATTAAATCTACTAAACCTTTCATAAGAACTTCAGAATTTTTGTGGCAAGAAGGGCATACGGTTCATGAGAGTAAAAAAGATGCTGATAAAGAAGTTAGGAGGATTATTAAGCTCTATAAGAGGCTCATAGAAGATTACCTTGCCATACCAACTATAATAGGAAAGAAGAGTGAAAAGGAAAAGTTTGTGGGAGCTTTATATACCATTACCTTAGAGAGTTTAATGCCTGATGGAAGAGCCTTACAAATGGGAACTTCTCACAACTTAGGGCAAAATTTCAGCAAACCCTTTGAAATAAAATTTCTTGGGAGAGATGGTAAGGAGCATTACGCTTGGACGGCATCTTGGGGCTTTTCTTGGAGATTGTTAGGAGCCCTAGTTATGGTTCATGGTGATGATAAAGGTTTAATTATCCCTCCTAAAGTGGCTCCTATCCAAGTTATTATAATTCCTATCTTTTACAAAAAAGAAAAAGAAAAAATAATTCAAAAGGTCAAAGATTTGAAGAAAAAATTAAAGAGAGCCAAAGTAAGAGTTGAATTTGACTTAAGGGAAGGGTATACACCAGGATGGAAGTATAACGAATGGGAGTTAAAGGGTGTGCCTTTAAGAATAGAGATAGGACCGAGAGATTTAGCCAATGAGCAAGCAGTGATAGTTAGAAGAGATAATTCAGAAAAAAGAATGGTTAAGGAAGAGCTTTTGGTAAGAAGTGTTAAAGAAGCCTTGGATTCAATACAAAAAGATTTGTTTAAAAGGGCAAAAGGCTGGCTAGATGAAAATACCTTTGAAGTTAAAAGCTTTGGAGAATTTGAGGAGAAGATAGAAAAGGGAGCCCTAATTAAAGCTCCTTGGTGTTTAAATCAGGAATGCGAAATAGCCATAAAAGAGAAGAGTGGAGCAGATATTAGACTCATACCACTAGTAAGAAAAAGACCTAATGAAAATTGTATGGTCTGTGAGAAACCAGCTAAAGTTTTTGCTTATTTTGCCAGAGCTTACTAAACTTTATTCTAAGTTTTTTAAGGTTCCCTATTAATGACCCACATATCCCTTATAGACATAATTCTTCTATAAGAACCATTAAAATACAACTTAAATTATAACTAAATAAGACATGATTATTCAATACTCATTAAAGATGCTCTTAAGACCTGATACCATTAGTCAAATCTTAAAGGAGAAAGATTGATATAACTCTTTAGCGATACATATGTTAGAGTATACACATTTGGCAAAAAGAAGCTTACGCTCAGCATCGATGAAGATTTGATTAGAGAAGGTAAAGGCTTATTGGCCAGTAAGGGGGTTTAGTTTAAGTAGTATCATCGAAGAATTTCTAGAACCCATAAGGGCTCCAAAGTGGATCGAGGATTTAGCTGAAAGTCTTGGCCTGGGAAGTCTAACTCCTTTGGTTCATCTACGATATCTAAATCTAGGGTTAAAGGATATGATGCGGGTAAAAATAGTTAGGGAGCTTAGAGATCAAAGGACTTATGGTGAACCAGCTGAGTGAACTCTATTACCTCGATACAAGCCCATAGTTAAAAGGTAGTTTAATAGACTTTAAAATCAAAGGACATAGAAAAGGGTTTGCTTATTTAAAATTGTTAGGTAGAACTGTGAACTGAAACCATTACTCAAAGAAAATCTAAACTAAAATTAAGATACTGTCAAGTTATTTTTTAGGGGGCTTTGAGAAGAAGCTTTTTGGAGGTGATTTCCATCAGGTGGCTCCTCAAAGCCCTTGAGAATAGTGGTTTGTTCAGGATTAATAGGTTTTCGCTCCAG
>JARVJX010000028.1 GCA_029775995.1 Nitrososphaeria archaeon
AGCTCACCACGCCTAATAAGCCTCTCATCAACAACAGACCAATACATAGATTAAAGCAAGACATAAGAAACTTAAAGAATTAAGCCACAAAGCACTTTAAATGCATTTTTCTTCCACCATATCCATACACCTTTCCTAGGGTCAACAAATCTAGCTTTGATCAATCCTTCTGCTCTTAAATTATTAAGCCTGTAAAATAATTTTGTTCTTTTCACATTCTTCACAGGTTTATTTACTCTTTCCTCAACTTCTTTTGTTTCTAGCGGCCCTTCAGCAGCATTTATTACCTTAAGTACAATTTTAGATGATTCTTCCTTCATTTTACCATTACATCTATTGAATTGGTTAATCCATTTAAAATTTACCTATTCAAGAATAGATCTTGTCAAGATAAGATTTACCCTTCTGTCTAGATTCTTGGCCCTGCTGATGCAAAGAGAAGAAATAGAATCATAAACTAATTAGTCTTAGAAAGGCTTTTGCATCTTCAAACATCCATAAGTTATTAAAAAGGATGAAAGTTTCTTTGACCTTTAAGTTAATAATATTCTTTCTTAGTTCTTCTAATTCCTTCTCTGAATATTTGTGTTTATAATTGATTCTTCCCTTTTCATAACTTCCATGTAACCTGAAGTAAGCTATATCTTTGAAATAATTTGGCAACCTTACAAAGGGGTCACAGCAGTCTATTAAGTTAAATTTTCTACAAATCCTTTCTATATTGTCAATAGACCAGCCTCTTAATTCAACTGCTATTTCTAAATTGTTTCTTTTAATTTTAGAAAAAAATTTTCTAGAATTCTCCAAATTAATTTCATCATCTTTAAAGCTTGCTGGTAATTGAATTAAACAAATTTTTGCTTGTAATATCTTACAAATCTCTAAGGTTTGATTCCAAGAATTAAATACTTCTTCAGTTGTTTGTAATAAACCATAATTTTCTGGTTTACCTATCTTTATTTCTCCATATCTTTTCCAGGTTGGACTAGTAGTAGGATGGGTTATACCCTGGAATGCTTTAATAGAAAACTGAAAGTTATTTGGTGCCATCTCTTTCCATTTTCTTAGTGTTTCTAATTTAGGATGCTTATAGAAAGTAGACTGTATTTCTACTGTAGAGAATTCTTGAAAGTATTTCTTCATGCTTATTGGAAATCCGCAACAACCTACATAAATATTCATAGATCCTTTTTTAAATGGGAAAGGTCCTTTGTAACTATAGGAATACCTTCTTTATTTTTAAAGTTTAAAGTTTGGATCATACAGGCTGCTAGATAGAGATTAAGTATAAAGGCTTAAATATTTTCTGTTCTGATAGTCTAAACTTATTAAGGCTTCTAAGAGAAGGGTATTAGTATTGGAAAGGATCATGAGTCTCTTACAAGAGGCCAGAGCCATAATAAACGAGTCTTTAAACCTACTTATAAGGAAGGATACAAAAGAATTGGATAAAAGAATTTGGGAAGCCCATTTCAAGCTTGAGTATTCCATAGGTTTGCTAAAGATGAGGGCTGATTCTTTACCCCTTTGGGATGGTAAAGGAGAAAAAATGGAGATGGAGGATGCTTTAGTTAGTGCCCTAAATAGCATAGATAAGGCTATGGATTTAATAGGGAAGAAGAAGATAGGTGATGCCATAAAAGAGCTAAGAAAGGCAAGGGATAACCTCAAATTCCTCTTTGTAGATTTAAGAAAGAATAAAAGGATTAACTCTTAGTTTCCTTGAAGCTAAGAGTACCCTTATTAACCCTTATCTTGTATCTTTCCCTTAAACCCTCTCTATATAAGAATTTCTTTATATAGGTCTTCAACTGATCCATACCAATTTCTGTATCTATTATAATTTCATCTTCCTGCTCTTTAAATTCAATATTCATCTTCTCCTTAAGAAAATCAGCTAAGGCTTTCTTAGCATCCTGTAAAGCCTTTAACTCTATCTTCATTTTAATCCCTCCTATCTATCATATCAAATACATCAGGACCAGTACCAATAAGCTTTACAGGTACGTTTAACCTTTTCTCTATCTCCTCTACAAAAGATTTAGCCTCTAGGGGTAATTTATAGTAATCCCTTATACCCCTTGCTTTAGGAAATAGAACATCTAACTTTGTTAGAGCAATATAAGTAGCACTGTTAAGCATTACGGCCCTTTTAGCTAAATCAAAGTTAAAAGGTGCTACCCTTCTTAACCTTCCTGTAACCGCTCCAAATTCTTTTAGACCCATCCTTTCGATCTCTTCAGCCTTTAGCTCCTTCTCTAGGGGTCCTGAGCCAACCCTTGTAACAAAGGATTTGAATACTACTATAACTTCATCCACTTTTTTAGGGCCTAAACCCACATCAGAGCATATGGCAGAGGCACAAACATCCTTAGAAGTAACATAAGGGTAAGTACCATGGTATAGAGATAAAAAGGTCCCTTGGGTTCCTTCAACTATTAAGCTCTCCCCTTTATCAGCTATCTCATTAACCTCATAGCTAACATCTGCTAAATAGTTTTTTAACTCTTTCAAATCTTTGGCCAATTTAGCCCTTCTCAATACTCTATCAGAATTTGCTGGGCCAGTCCCAGTTCCCGTCGTTCCTATCTTCTCTTTAAAATGCTCTCCTCTATCTTCTATTATGTGCTTCTCTTCTATTATGGAGCAATTATAATCTAAAAAGCATCTTTTATTACCTTTATACTCTTTAACCTCATTTAGAAAGACCTTTGGGTCTACAAGGACACCTGCACCTACAAAGAGCTTAGTTTTAGGATTAACAACGGCACTTGGAAGCATCCTTAAAACCCACTTCCCCCCATTATATATAACGGTATGACCAGCATTTGGTCCAACACCTCCCCTTACAGCAGCTTTAACATCATCCTTTAAAGCTAAGTAAGCAATGACCTTACCTTTACCCTCATCCCCAAAAAAGCCTCCCACAATAACCTTTACAACCATTACCTGCCAAACCTCCTAACCCTCTTCTGATAAAGCCTTATAGCCCTCATAAGGTCTATCTTTCTAAAATCTGGCCAGAATACATCCAAAAAGATGAGCTCGCTATAAGCACTTTGCCAAAGCAAAAAACCACTTAACCTTTCTTCTCCTGATGTTCTTATTATCATGTCAGGCTCTGGTGAAGGTAAAAAAGATGTATACAAATTTTTCTCTATAATACTTTGGTCTATATCTTCAGGCTGAATTAAACCTTCTTTTACCATCTTCGCTATTCTCTTAACACCATCCACTATTTCCTGTCTCCCTCCATAGGCTAAAGCAATGTTGAGATAGTATTGTTCATGTTCACAGGTAGCTTCCTCTAGCTTATTTAAGAGCTCTCTTATTCTATTAGGTAATAGATCAACTTTACCAATACCTTTAACTTTAACTTTATATTTGTAAATTCTCTCATCTTCTAAAAGCTTTTCTAACCTTTCTTCTATTAGCTTAAAGAGAGCTTCCAGCTCCCTCTTATCTCTCTGAAGGTTTTCTGTAGATAAAACATAAATGGTTGTTATATTTATTCCCAATTCTCTAGCCCATTCTAAATACCTTTCAGCATTATCAGCCCCAAATATATGTCCAAGTTCTTTTGGTAAAGATTTTGAATCTGCCCATCTCCTATTACCATCTAGTATTATGCCTATATGCTTAGGCATAGTTCCCTTCTTTACCTGATACATCAAATACTTCTCATAAACTTTGTAAACTCCAAAAAGCCTTAATAAGAATGAGAGCAAAACTCAATCTACCTTTACTCTTCTCTTAGCTATAATGTACTCGTAAGCTAACACAACAACAAGGAAGGTTAAGGCTAAGCCTAGTAAGATGTAGAAGAAAAGAGTTAAAGCACTCCCTTGCCCTGCCAGGATTAAAGAGAATTGGGTTACAGGAAGGTAAAGTAGCGCTAAAATTACTATACCTACCAAATCCCTTAATATTCTTAAACTCTTCTTAAGCCAATGGTATAAGAAGCTCCCTATAAGATTAATACCCAAACCTATCCAAAGGAAATTTACAGCTCCTTGAAGAAAGTATCCTAATAAGGAAGGGCCTACGCTTAATATGTTATAAGGATTTTCACTCAACTTATCTAAAAGCTCCTTGGGAATTTCTGTAAAGCCTAAAAGTAGAGAGGTTAAGATTATTAGAATGCTTGTAACTAGTGTAAACAATCTTAGATAAGAAGAAGGGCTAAGGCTCTTAAGGGAACCAACTAGTTTATCTATATTGAAGCCCCTAATTATAAAGACTATTCCAAGTAAAGTTAGGGTTAAGGTTAAAGCTTCCCTTATCAAGCCTAAATAATTTAAAACTCCTAAGAGAAATAAAATTAAGCCAGGAATTCCTAGCGAATATTTTGCGTACCTTGGTTCAGATATAAACATTCTCAAATATCTTCCCAATACCTGATAGGATTCCTCTATTCTTCCACTATGTTTGATAACTACTCTCCTAACAGAAATTATCGGTGCTAAACTTTGAATTACTGGTATTACTTGCTCATCATCGTAACCGTCAGATACCAATACCAAACCATCAGCTTTGGAAAGCTCTACAACCTTCTTTAACTCATCCCTCACCTTCTCATCAGCTTCCATTCCTCTCTCTGGCTTTCCAGCTATTACGGCAACATCACAAATGTACCCTTTATTCTTAAGATCCTCACATTCTCTAACAGCTGCAAAGATAGTGTTAGCATCTGCCTCTTCTGGATCTGCTAGAGCTAAACTTGAGGCTGCTAATAGACAATTTTCTTTTCCAAGTATGGGTGTTTTTAACTTTGCCTTAGAGCCTACATCATCGTCTCTATCCACACATACTACTACTAACTTATTCAATCCCCTACCCTTAATACTAATGCTCATTTATTTAATTAATAATAAATAGATTAAGGAAGTTTTAAACTTTTTCTTCCTGTTCATAAATTACCTTTAACTCTTCAAAGCTTAACTTTTCTCCTCTCTTAAGCTTCTCCTTTGCCTCTTGGGCAAGTTTAGAAAGAATTTCTTTCTCCTTTCTTTTTGACTCTTCAATTTCCTTCTCTTTAACATTCCTATCAAAATTTTTCTTCCATTGTGTTAAGGCCAATAATTCTTCACTAATTCCCCTCAACTTACTTCCTAGGGCTTTAATGTTAATAGAAATTTTTCTCAACTCCTCGAACTTTTCATCCCTTAGCTTTACAAAGGAAAATAATTCATTTTTCAAATTATTCAGCCTTTTCTTTACCTCTTCTTTTTTGCTTTTTTCATTAGCTATGGAGTTCCACAATTCTGATAGTTTATCCTTTATTTTTTGGTTCTCTTGCTCTATATCTTTCAACTTCAAAAGGTTCTTTCTATCCTTTGCCAATTTCTTGAGCTTTAAAATAATCTTTTTTTCTTCTTCCCTAGTTAACTTCTTTGTCTGAAGATTCCATTCTAGTTCAGAGATTTCTTTTTCTATACTTTCCAGTTGACTTTTACAAACCTTCTTTATCTCGTTAATTTTAGCTCTATTTTCATTTCTTCTCTCCTTTAAACTTTTACTCTCTTCAATAGCTTGGTTGATCTTCTCTCTCCCTTCTCTTAAAATTTCTATCATCTCCTTTAAGTTTTCTCTTTTCTCTTTTATCTTAGAGTTCAACTCATAATACTCCTTAAATAAATTCTCCTTATGTTCCCTGAGTTTATTTATCTCTTCTATTAAGCTACTCTTTAAGCTTTTAAGCTCTTGTATCTTTTCAAGAGTACTTTGATAATCTCTTTCCATGGTCTAAACTCTTTAGTCTCTCACAATTTAAAACTTTTAGAAAAAGTTATATTCTAACCTTGATATAATTGCCATATGTTTAAGGCTAAGTTAGATGATTCTTTGATTTATCTAAAAACTCAAAGTTTGCACACTATAGTTTCCGATTACGACAGAACTTTAACAGATGAGTTTCTTAATCCCTTTGAACCAGCCCTAGAGGCTATAGAGTTATTGAAGAGGGATAGTAAAATAAAATTTATGATAGCTTCAGGGAGGAGATTGAACTTTTTTTTGAATCAAGCTAAGATAATCCAATTAACGGATGCTATTGTAGCAGAAAATGGAGCAGTTTTACATATACCTAAAGATCATATAACTTTAATCTTTGAAGAAGAATTTGCTTCTTTTATAAAGGAAATTTTTCTTTCTTCTTCTCTTCCCATTGAAGAAGGCCAGGTTATTATCTCTGTAAAAAGGATCTTTGAAAGAGAAGTAAAGAGGATTCTAAAGGAAAGAGGCCTTAAGGTAGAGCTTGAGTATAACAAAGATTCCTTAATGATCCTTCCTACAGGAATAAATAAGGCCTTTGGGGTAAAAAAAGCTCTAAGTAAATTAGGATTGAATGAAGAAGGAATATTATGTATAGGAGATGGAGAAAATGATCTTTCTCTCTTTGAAATAGCTGCTATTAAGGTTGCAACGGCAGATGCTATAAAAGAGCTTAAAGATAAAGCTGATGTAGTATGTCTAGAACCGATGGCTCTTGGAGTAACTCGCTTTTTAAATTTTTTAACACTTAAATTTAATCTCTCTTTATAAGTATTGGGGTGATATTTATTAGTTTAAAAATATGTGTGAATACTCAAACTCCCCTTTTGAAATTTAATCTAAACAGCAATTTAGAAAAAACCCTTAAAGCTTTACCTAAGCCCCTAGATTTAACTCTTTTAAAGGAAAATAGAGATTACAATTTTTCACCAGGAGGAGTAACTAGAATGGTATTTCCTTTACTAAAAGAATTGACCTATAAAGGATTGTTAAAAGATACCCATTGGGTTTCTCTCAATCCCTTTGGCCCCACAAAAGTCATAGTTGATGGAATTACTTTAAATCATATTTCTCTACCTTCTGAGAAGTTAAAAGGATACGGAATTACCAAAGAGTTTATATGGAAAACTTTTCATGGTCTAACTCAAGATCTTGGACCAATTACTCAAATCTTTTGGCAAGATGAATTCAGTGATTTTACTTTCTATAACCGATTATCGGCAGAAAGGATCCTTAAACTTGATAGAAAGCATGATTTTGACCTATTTTATATACATGACTTTCAGCAATTAGCTGTTGGGCATATGCTTCACACTTTAAAGCCAAAAATCTTCAGATGGCATATACCCTTTGATGAATCTTCAGTACCTGAAGAATGGAGAGATTTCTTATCTCTATACTTTAACAGTTATGATGCCATAATAGTCAGCTGCAAAAAATATATTAAAACCCTTCATCATTTAGGCTATAATGGTAAAGCTTACTACGCTTATCCCTATATAGATTCAAGCCCCTACGTTAAGCCAACAAAGCAAGAGTTGAATAATTTTTGCGAGAAATTAAAAATTGATAAAGAAGATAAAGTAATTTTAGTAGTTGCTAGATTAGATCCTATGAAGGGTCAAGATAGAGTAATAAGAGCCTTGAGGGAAGTGATTAAAGATTTTCCTGAGGTTAAGCTCCTATTAATTGGAAATGGAAGTTTTTCTAGCTCAAAACAGGGAATAGGTTTATCTAAAGCTGAGAGATGGCTAAACCATTTAAAAAATCTAGCTAAAGAATTAGAAATAGAAGATAAAGTGATCTTTACAGGCTATGTATCTCAGAGGGAGCTAAATGCTGCATATTATAGATGTGATTTAACTATTCTACCTTCTATCAAGGAAGGCTTTGGTCTAGTAGTAATTGAGGGTTGGCTCTTTAAAAAACCAGCTATTGTATCTGTTAAGGCTGGAATAGCAGAACTTATTAATGAAGGAGAAAATGGTTTGCTCTTTAATCCTGAAGATGAAGAGGCTTTAGCCTATAAAATATCCTATTTGCTCAATAATCCAAAGAAAGCAAGAATCTTAGGAAATAAAGGCTATGATACATCTAAAAAGTGCCTTATTGATGAGGGTGTAAAAGTAGAATCAGATATCCTATTGGGATTCTTATAGGTGAACTTTTGAGCTTTCAAGATTTTCTTCTCTCTTTAATACCTCCTGTAACTATACTCATATTAACTTGGATTGTAGCCTATTCTCTAAGAACCTTTTTGAGGAGACTTTTAAAACGTACTGTTCCTTTGGTTGCTACTCATGTAAGCAGAATTGTTTGGATGTTCGTTTGGTTAACCGGAATAATTTTAATCCTACAGCAATTGGGTTTAAGGATAGATCTTTTGCTTCTGCTAGTTGCTCTTTTTGGAGGTGCTTTGGTCCTAGCAAATAAAGATATTTTACAAAATTTAGCTTCAAAATACTTTTCGGATGTTTATGTACCTTTTAAGATTGGAGATACCATTAAAGTTAGAGAATATACCGGTAAAGTAATCGAGATAAATCCTATGAGTACCATTTTGCTCACAGAAAAGGAAGAACTCATCTCTATTCCTAATACTAACTTTCTTAGGGAAATTGTTGTAAATACTACACCTAAAGCTTGGAAAGAAGTGATAGTTCCCATTATAATTGATAGTGAAATAGATTTGGCTGAATTTGAGAGGGAAGTGATAAAGAGCTGTAATAAGTTTAAATTACATCTGGATGAACGTTTTCCACCCATTTTAACTGTAAAAAGTAGAGGAGAAAGATCTATAGAATTAACCCTTACCCTGATAATTAAGGAATATGGTAAAAAAGATATGATTATATCAGAAGTAAACTCTAATATAGTTGAAATAATTGAGAAAATGAAGAAAAAGAAGAAGAGTAGGCCTAGGATCCACTTTAAAGCTTAAAAACTTAACCTCACCATTGGGAAGAAGTATCATCCCTAAGATTACTGGTTTGAGTCTCTTTATCAATCTTTTTTAACCTTTTAGCCATATACTCATCTTCTGAAGAAAATATGACTTGTCTCCTTGGATAAGGTATCTCAACTCCATACTTATCAAATTCTTTTTTAATCTGCTCCCTTAATTGAACTGTAGTATCCCAAAGATCTTTATGATGAGCAACCTTAAATAATAATCTAAGCCTAACCCCACTTTCTGCAAACTCTATAAGGTGGACTACAGGCTCCATTTCCTTCAAAACCTTAGGATGATTTTTTGCTTCATTGATCATTATTTTCTTAGCCAAATCTATATCTGATTCATAAGATATATCCACTGTTACCATTCCAATCATGCTAGGATCTTTAATTACAAAATTTGTAATAACTTCATCATCAAAAACAGAGTTAGGGATGATCAACCTTCTATTGTCCCAAGTTCTAATTATTGTATGTCTGAAACCTATTTCTTCTATAAATCCAAAGTCATTTCTAAAAAGTACTCTATCTCCCACTCTAAAAGGTCTGGTTATGATGAGCATTAGACTTGATATCCAGTTCCCAATGGCTTTCTGGGCAGCTAAACCTATAACTATAGCTAAGAAACCTGCTCCCGTTAAAAGGCTTAGCAAAGCTGGAACACTGGGTGGAAATATAATAGAAAGGGCAACTAAAAAGGCTACTGTATAAATTAGATAGGTTAATACCTTCTCTACACCCAGTAGTATGGTTTCTTTATCTGGCTCCCCTACTATAATTTTTCTAATCTTTTGGTTTATAATTGTATGTAAAATTATGGATACTATAGTAGCTACAAATACGGTTATACCTAAAGAAAGTATAGTATCTGCATAAATTTCAATTTGAAAGGGAAGGGTACCAGGAAGTATAATTCTTATGTAGGATAAGCTTAATCCTAATGCAAAAATTAGGGTTGTAGTAAAGAAAGGCCACTTTACAATACTTATTATGTAATCGTCTATTCTTGTTTTAGTTCTTTTAGCAAAACGTTCTAAATACCTCTTAATATAAAAGAGGGTAAGAAAAAGCCCAACTAGGATAACTAAAAGTACTGTAAGGCTAACGAAAGCTTCCAATATGGTTGTCTCAGGCATACCTAATAACTCCTCAGAACCTTAATATAAATTTTGGTTATTGATTCGGCTCTGTTACTTTAAGCCATCACCTCCTTAATAAGCTCTATCAATTTAAGATATTCTGGTTGTTTATGAAGAATAAATGCTCTAAGCCATTTTTGTATATGCTCAAGGCTACATTCTCTCTTCCTACATGGGTAACAATCGTCAAAGCTCTCAGTTCTATCTTTAAAATATTGAATAGCTCTTTCGATAAAGCTTTTATAATCTTCATAAAGAAGTCTATGCTCTAATCCTAGACTCTTACAAGCTTCTTGATACCATAATGCACCATCTGTATAAACAGGATGCTTTCCATAATGCCTTATATCTTTAGAAAAAGTTCTGCTGTAAGAGTACTTCTTGTCCATGAGAACGATAAAGCGAGGAAGCGATGTTGATAAGGCTCATAAGCTACCCAAACCCATCCTTCTAAGCCCTTAACCTTCACCATCGTTTCATCCACAAGGAAGCAATGAATACGTTTAGGCTTGAAAAACTTATCTAAAGGAGCTAAATCTTGAATCCATCTCCATATGGATACATGGCTTCTTTGAATGAAGATTCTTAAAGCTCTTGATGAAGCTCTAAGGCTTAAACCTTCAAAAACTAAATATACACCATATAAGATTATAGCCATGGGAGTCCTATACCTAATGAACATAAGTCATCACCTTAAGTTCCTAGGGAGAAGCTCCTATTAAAGTAACAGAGCCCACAAAGGAAGGGAAAAAGTTTAAAGAAATCTATCTAGATTCTGAGATTGGTTGAAATTACTGTTGAAATTAGATAAGTCTCTTTATATCCTTTATTGCTTCTCCAATTTTTCTTCCTTTATCTAATAGGTAGACCTTTTTTACCTTTAAACTTTATTAGGTTAGCTAGACTCATCTTCTTAAGTATATCCTCATCAACTTCCTCAACCTTATCTACTCTAATTTTACCTAATGTAAGTATATGGATAACTTTTTCCAAGGTTTTCTTTGGATAAGGTAGAATAGGTAATTCGATGGCTGGTAGGAAGATATAGGAGGAAACATCAATCTCTCAAAGAATTCCTTATTTTTCTCATAATGATCACTTTTATCTTCAGCTTTTAAAATGTCTAAAATCCTTTGCTTTAGCCTCTCCAGCTCTATATTAAAGGTTTACCTAACATATATAGGTAGATATTGAAGGTAAAGAATTAAATTACAAAGCATAAAAAAGAGAAACAGTATATCATATAACAACCTGCTTTGTTGCAAAACTATAAGGAGAATTGGTAAAAACAGCCTTTTGATGGCCTTCTGGCTATAATGAGGCTTATCCTTGCCATTTAGGTAAATATGCCCCAATGTAAATACATAGAGTTTAAAGAAGATAGAAGTGAGGTAAGCTGATACCTCCTTATGGAGTTTTGCAACAAAGCAATTAAATCCTAAAATTTATTAAAGCTATAACCAAAGACTTTCTTCATTTAATAAGTGCCTAAAGCCATTTTACTAAGCTTCTCCTCAATCCACAATTTACATTCTTCATAGCTTCTAGAAGAAAACTCTATTCGTGGAAGGGAAGCTGGTGGTCTTAAAGAGTAGAACATGCCACAATGAGGGCATATGGTCTCCTTCTTTTGAGTAATATGGTATTCCATACAACTTATACACTTTGTTACATAATACATCTAATATAATTGGAGATTCGTTAAATATAAAATTTAGTATAGGCAAATGACTAACAGACTAGATGCAAAACTGGGAAAACAGTTAATAAGTATCGATAAATAAAGTCTAGGGCTATGAAGGGGAGAAACTATAGAGTAATTGCAGGGATGCCTTTAGTTAGAAGAGAGTATGTAGCAGGATTGCCAGGATTAAGAATAGCAAAATTCACCAGTGGTATTCCTAGTGAAGCTTACGATTGTAAAGTGGAGCTTAAAGCTAAAGAAAGGGCTCAAGTAAGACAAAATTCTTTAGAAGCTTCAAGGGTAGCAGCTAACAAAATATTGGAGAAGTTAGGGGAAAAGAGTTACTTTTTTGTGCTTAAAGTTTACCCTCATGTAGTTTTAAGGGAGAATAAAATGATTACCACAGCTGGAGCTGATAGACTTCAAGAAGGCATGAGAAAAGCTTGGGGTAAGCCCATAGGATTAGCTGCAAGGGTAGAAAGGGGTACAACTATCTTTGAAGTTCAGACTTTTTCCAATCTTTTAGATAAGGTTAGGGAAGCTTTAAAGGTTGCATCTAGTAAGTTGCCCATACCTACTTATATTGAAGTTAACTCTTTAAAATAAAGAATTTATAATAATAAACTTTATTATCTTTGAATTGAGCCTTTTTACTGATAAGGAGTTAAAGTATATAAAAGGAAACACTTTATGTAGGTTAGCCACAGCCTCTAAAGATGCTATCCCCCATGTAACTCCTGTTTTATATGTGTTTAACGGAAACTATTTCTACATTGCCATAGATTATGGTGAAAAGAAGTTAAAAAATTTAAGAGAGAATGATAAAGTTTCTCTGGTTATAGATGATAGAACAAAGGCTGGAGCAAGAGGAATCATGATTCAAGGTAGGGCTGAAGTGTTAGAAAGAGGGGAAGAATACAGATACGCTTTAAAGCTCCTCTTTGATAGATTTGAAATTTATAGAAGTAATCCTTGGGGTGAAGGAGAAGCACCCATAATTAAAGTTTTACCTAAGAAAAAGGCTAGTTGGAGGATTAATTGATGTTTGTTATAGATGAGGATAGAGTCTTTGAGGAAATAAATAGAAGAAAAGCCAAGAGAATTGTTTTCAATGCTCCTGATGGGTTATTGAATAAAGTTCAGGCTTTAGCAAAAAAGCTTGAAGATATTTATAATATAGATGCTATAGTTATAGCTGATCCCTGTTATGGAAGCTGTGATACTGTGGATGATGATGCTTTAAGGCTAAAGGCTGATGTAGTCTTCCATGTGGGTCATAAAATTTCCCTTTCAAATTTAGGTAAGAGAACTATCTTTATAGATGCTTACGATGATATAAGCTTTAAAGAAGTTTTAGAGAAGGCCTTACCTTTAATAAAGTCTAAAAGAGTTGGATTATGCACCATTAGTCAGCATATTCATAGCTTAAAGGAAGCTAAAGAATTTTTAGAGAAAAATGGGATAGAAGTTTTAATAGGTGAAGGAAAGGGCCAACTTTTAGATGGGCAGATATTTGGTTGCGAGTTTTATCCCGTCTTTGGTATTAAAGATGAAGTAGATTTATTTTTATTTTTAGGGCAAAGCAGATTCCATGCTTTAGGAGTAGCTTTATCCACCAATAAGACCACTTTAATGTTAGACCCTTATTTAAAGGAAGTTGAGGATGTTACCTCCTTAGCTAATGAGAGGATAAAGAGGGCTTTATTTGCCGTATATAAGGCCTTAGATGCTGAAAGCTTTGGGGTTATAATAGGGTTAAAGGAGGGCCAAATAAATTTACTTAGAGCTTTTCAAATTAGAGATAAGTTAAAGAATTTAGGGAAGAAGGTTAGCTTAATAGCTTTGAGGGAGGTTAGGGAAGATAGGTTATTGCTCTTTAAGGATATTGAAGTTTTCATTCAAACAGCATGTCCAAGAATATCTATAGATGATTACCATGAAAAATTGGTGTTATCAGCTCCTCAGGCTGATGCCTTAATAAATCTGCTTGAAGGTAAAAGTGTTGATGAGTTTCTTATTAGACCCCATTGGCTTTAACTCAAATTTAATATTAATAAAAAGCTAAACAACAAGAAAGGATTGAAGAATGGACTTCAAATTTCTTTAGTGAAATAAAGAAGTTTTTAAGCTAATCATTTAAGCTTTACCCGTCTTTTCCACATTTCGACTTAATCTTTATCTTTGATAGCCCATCATAGAATTCTTTAAAGAGTTCAAGAATGGGATTGGGAAGCCTTAAAAAGGGTAAAAGGTATTCAATAAGCTTTGGTATAGCTTCTCTCCCGCTTAAAACCGAATTATCCTTCAAAATTAGGTGAAAGGAACTTGAAAGTATTTCTTTTTCAATATCCTTGCCATAATTTAAAGGAAAGAATTTTATACTTCTTTTATAATCTAAGAGAGTCAAAGCTAGCTTGAAGAGTTTGCAAAGGTTACAGGAGCTATCGTAGAGAATTTTCACTATAAGCTTACTGAAGCCTTCATAAAAAGGTTTTCCTTTGAATTTATACTCTATATTGCCATATAAAGCCTTGATAAAATTTGGTAAAAGAAATATTTTTGCTTTCCATAAAGGTTTAGGTGGAAAAAATGTTAATTAAGGCTAAAGTTGTTGAACCTTGGCAAGAAGAAACGGATATGTTAGCTGTAGGGGTCTTTGAGGAGCAAAATTTAGATGAATTTGATGATTTTTTAAAGAGCAAAATTAGAGACCTTAAAGAGCTGGGAGACTTTAAGGGAAGAAAAAAGGAAGTAAGCCTAATCTATCCTTCAAACTATAAGGCTAAAAGAATATTTCTTTTAGGCTTGGGAAAAAGGGAAGAGTTAGAGCTAGAGGATATAAGAGAAGCTAGTGGGAAAATAGCTTTAAAGGCTAGAGAGCTTAAGCTTAAAGTTTATTCCTCCCTAGTAATAGGGAGAGCAAAGTTTAGTTTGGAGGAATCAATTTTTTCCATGGCTGAAGCTTCCAATTTAGCCCTTTACAGCTTTAACCAATACAAGAAGAAGGAAAAGGAAGAAGAATTTAAGCCTGAGGAGTTTAGAATAATAGTTAAAGCTGAAGAATTAGATTTAGCTAATGAAGCTATTAAAAGGGGTAATATAGTTGCAGAGGCTACAAACCTTGCAAGGGATATTGCTAATGCTCCTCCTCATGACATGCCTCCAAGAAGGCTTGCTGAAATAGCAAAGGAAATATGTGAAAAGAACAATATGAATATCACCATATGGGATAAGAAACAAATTCTTGAGAAGGGGATGGGGGGCTTAGTAGCTGTATCTAAGGGAAGCGAAGAGGAGCCAAGATTTATAGTTATGGAGTATAAAGGCTCTGAGGATAAGCCCCTTATAATAGTGGGAAAGGCTGTAACCTTTGATAGTGGTGGAATAAGCATAAAACCCTCTGAAAAGATGGAAGAAATGAAGTATGATAAAGCGGGTGGTGCATCGGTAATAGGTATCATGAAGGCTATTTCTGAATTAAAGTTAAAGGCCCATGTTATAGGTATAATCCCTGCTGTAGAAAATTTACCAAGTGGATCAGCCTATAAGCCCGGTGATATAATCACTTTCTATAATAGAAAAAGCTCAGAAGTAATTAGCACAGATGCTGAGGGTAGGATGATCTTAGCTGATGCCTTAAGCTATGCCTGCACTTTAAATCCAAAGGCTATAATCGATTTAGCTACTTTGACAGGAGCCTGTGTTATAGCTTTAGGAAACCATGCTAGTGGGTTGATAAGTAATAACGATGATTTAGCCAATAGACTTTACAACTCTGGTATGAGAAGTTGTGAAAAGGTTTGGAGATTACCTCTATGGAGTGAATATTTTGAGCAGATAAAGAGCGATGTAGCCGATATAAAGAATTCAGGAGGTAAAGGAGGAGGTGCCATTACAGCTGCTGCTTTCTTAAAGCATTTTGTAGATGATAATACACCTTGGGCTCATTTGGATATAGCAGGAACTGCTTGGACTCAAGAGAATACTATTAGTAAGAGCTATCAACCTAAAGGAGCTACAGGAATAGGAGTTAGATTAATCTTAGATATGATAATTAACTGGAAGTAACTCTAAAATATTTAATAGATTTAAATTCTAAAATTCTTTATTTAAAAAATCTTTGGTAGAGTATCTTTACCGAATATTTAAGGTAAAACTATTAAATCTCAAGGTGTTAAAAATTTGTGGTATGGTTCAAACCTTCAGTAAAAGGGTAGTAGAGGAATTAATAGGTTATTTAAAAGAAAGGGTAGATGCGAAAGTTAAAGATGTTAGGATAGGCATATTTTATACGGGTGTTAAGTTAAGCACTGGTCATGGAGGTGTAGCCTTTACTCCTAGAGATGAAGTTATGGAAGCCACTTGCTGTAATAAGAGCCATCATAAAATGGCAAAGGCTGGAAACCTTTCAGGTATGGATTTAAAGGAAGCTTTGGAGCTTTCTAAAAATGAAAATCCCTTAATGAGAGCTATAGGAATAGCCAGCATAAATGCTTCTTCTCAAATCCTTTTACCCTATGAGAATTATGATGTAAGCAACCTTGATCCCCTAGATTTGGTAGAGGTTAGAAGAGATGATACAGTTACCATGGTAGGTGCCTTTCCCTCCTATATTAGAAGGATTAGGGGCTTTGCAAAAAGGCTTTATGTATTTGACTATAATAAAAGAGCCTTAAAAGAGCATGGCCTATTAGAGCCTCCTGTGAGCCTAGAGGAAGCTTTAGAAGAATCAAACTTTATAATAGCTACGGGCTCCATCTTTATCACTGAAACTGCGGACTTAATAATTGACAGAGCCAGTAAAGCGAGGGAGCTTATTATAGTTGGTCCAACAGCAAGCATGATACCAAAACCTCTCTTCGATAGAGGAGTTACCTGTATAGGAGGTATTAAGATAAACAATGCTGATAAAATGCTTCAGATAGTTAGTGAAGCTGGGGCTGGTAAAGCCTTACTTGCCCATTGTGCAGAGAAATACACCATTAGAAAATTTAAGAAATTATAGAAATTTTTGAAAATTAACTCCTATTAAATATATATTTTGCTTTGTGGCTTAATTCTTTAAGTTTCTTATGTCTTGCTTTAATCTATGTATTGGTCTGTTGTTGATGAGAGGCTTATTAGGCGTGGTGAGCTTCTTCTTAGCTTGGACTTTCTTGAAGTCTATGA
>JARVJX010000029.1 GCA_029775995.1 Nitrososphaeria archaeon
GGAGAATACGTAAGCTAAGAAGCTTCGTAACATGATCCAAGAAGTTAGGCTGAAGGTCTTACATACAAAGGGCCCATTAGAAGAATGCCAATTAGGGGAGCATGGTAACTATCCCGTTATGGACCAACCCAATTTACAGCAAAAGCTGGGTTCCTGAGATAAGGATAGTTTCGAAGTTTTTCAAAAAATTAATTCTAAAAGTAAAATATTTTAATCCCCTCCTAGGATAGAATTGCGTGGAAACACTGATTTTGACTGGTGAAGAGATTAAGTCTAGGCTATCTATGAGTGAAGTTATAGGGGCTGTTGAGCAATCTTTTAGAGAAAAGGGATTAGGTAGAGTTCAGATGCCTGCTAAAATATACCTCTTCTATAGTAAGTATAATGGAGACTTAAGAGCTATGCCCTCCTATCTAGAGAGCTTAGATATATCAGCTGTAAAGGTTGTTAACGTGCATCCAGATAATCCTTTAAAGTATAGGCTTCCAACAGTTATGGCCACCATAATTCTTATAGATCCTAAAAATGGTTATCCCTTAGCTATAATGGATGGAACCTTAATAACTGATATGAGAACAGGAGCAGCTGGGGGGATAGCAGCAAAATATCTAGCAAGAAAGGATTCCAAGATCATTGGAATGGTTGGCGCTGGTAAGCAGGCTGAAACTCAACTTGAAGCCCTTTTAAGCTTATATAAGAAGCTTGAAGAGGTTAGGGTTTACAGTAGGAGTAAAGAGCGTAGAGAAGCCTTTGTTAAAAAGTTTAATTCTAGTGAAATTGGAGAAATAATTCCTGTGGAAAATGTTGAAGAAGCCGTAAAGAATACGGATATCATAGTTACCACAACACCATCTAGAGAGCCCTTAGTTAAAGATGAATGGATATCGATGGGTACTCATTTTAATTGTATAGGGGCTGATGCTCCTGGTAAACAAGAATTAGAACCTAAGGTTTTAAAGAGAGCCAAGATAGTTGTGGATGATTGGGAGCAGGCTTCACATAGTGGAGAAATAAATGTACCTTTAGCTAAGGGAATGATAAGCAAAGAAGATATTTACGGTGAGATTGGTGAAATAGTTGCAGGTCTGAAAAAGGGAAGAATATATGATAGTGAAGTAACAGTTTTTACCTCTACAGGATTGGCCATACAAGATGCGGTAACAGCAAATTTGGTTTACAAAAAAGCTTTGGATAAAGGTTTAGGAAGGTTCATAAAACTTATCAAAGAATGATCTTTGTCAAATGCATAATAAAGGCTCTCCGAACTTATCTTTATTTAAATCTCTCTATTTTATTGCCTTAGCCTTCTTGGCACTCCTACTCCTTCTATCAGCCTTTAGATACTTGATTCTTAATCTTATAGTCTTAACTAAAGATGGTGAGAGATAAATTTAAAATCTTCTAAAGTAAATTTTAAATTTAAATAATACAATTAAAAAGGTAACTGGTTAAATTGGAAAAAAGTTTAAGTGAATGTTTAAATCATGCGTGGATACACAATTTAAAGCTCTCAGAGCACTTTAATAAGGCTATAATCTTTACAAAGGGGAAAGGGAGTAGGCTATGGGATATTAAAGGTAAAGAGTATCTGGATGCCACATCAGCAGTTTTTAATGTAAATATTGGTTATGGAGATTTGAGGGTAATAGAAGCCATTAAAAAGCAGCTGGAGAAGCTTAGCTTCTGTTCCCCTTACATGAGCAGCGATTCAACTTTAGAGTTTTTGAAGGAGCTTATAAAGATGGCTCCAAACTTTAAGAGGGTCTTTCTAACTTCCTCAGGCTCCGATGCAACAGAAACAGCCATTAAAATGGCTAAGCAATATTACTATCTTAAGGGAAAAGAAAAGTATAGGATAATAGGAAGGTGGATATCTTACCATGGTGATACTTTAGGAGCTTTAAGTGCTTCAGGTATTCCAAATTGGAGAAAGCCTTTTGAATCCTTACTATTAAATTTTCCTCATATAGCCCCAGCTTACTGCTATAGATGCTGGTTTGGTAAAGAGCCTAACAATTGCGCATTAAAGTGTGCCTTAGATTTAGAAAAGTGGATAAGAATAGAGGGAGAAGATAGTATATCAGCTTTTATAGCTGAACCTATAGTAGCTGGAGCAGGAGGGGCTTTAACACCTCCAAGGGATTACTTTAAGATTATAAGAGAGATCTGTGATAAATACGATATACTTTTGGTCTTTGATGAAGTGGTTACAGGCTTTGGTAGAACAGGAAAGACCTTTGCCTTTGAACACTTTGGTGTGGAGCCCGATTTGATGGTCTTTGGTAAAGGTGCAACATCAGGCTATGCTCCTTTAGGAGGGGTCTTTGTAAGTAAAAAGGTGAGCGAAGTCTTTGAGGAAGCTGAGCTTAACTTTGTAAATGCCTTCACCTATGGTCATAGCCCTTCAGCTAGCTCAGCTGGTTTAGAGGTCTTAAGAATACTGAGAGAGGAGAGATTGGTAGAGAGAGTTGATTCTATGGGTAAATACCTCTTCAATAGGCTTAAGGAATTAGAAAGGTATAAGATGGTAGGTGAGATTAGAGGGAAAGGATTCTTTGTTGGTATTGAGTTAGTTGAGGATAAAGCTACAAGAAAGATATTTCCTGATGATAGGGAAGTAGGGAAGTTTATAGAAAAATATGCCTTAGATAAAGGGATTCTAATATTTGGTAGAAAAGGGGCAGATGCTGGTTTGATAAGCGACTTTTTAACCTTTGCACCAATCTTTATATCTACAAAGGAAGAATTGGATAGAATTGTTGATACCATTGAAGAGGGTATAAGGTTAGCTGAAGAGAAATTTCTCTAAAGCTTCTCTAACCTAGGAATTTCCATGCATATTATATATGAATAAGAAAAGAAGCCAGCTTATTATAAAATCCTTTTAAAGTCAAAAGGTAATTAGCTTCAAAAAATTAATAAAGTATAATTTTAGTTTAATAGGAGTTGAGCCAAAGAGCTGAATCTAAAAGTGAGGGTGAAAGCGAAGGTTTAAAGACCCAATTTTATCCAACTCTTAGCATATCTTATCTTTGGCCTGCTTTAGTAGGGATAGGGACAGGTTTGGTACCTATATCTGTAATACTTTTTGCTAAAGGTTTATGGTATGTAACAGCAAGTTTGGTACCTATCTTTATTCTATTTTTGGGCTTATCCCTTTATGCAGAGGTTAAAAGGCATGGAAAAAGGAAAATCATTTTAGAGCCTAAAGAGGAGATTGAAGTTGGATGGAGTGCCGTTAGAATAGCTACCCTAATTATAATAGGGACAGAAGCCTTTATCTTTGGTGTAGCCTTTGCCATTTACTTTTTGTTTAGAGGATTAACACCAGTATGGCCTCCCCCTGGTACCCCTGAAATAGATATAGGATTTCCCCTAATTAACACCATAATACTTTTGTCTAGTGGAGGGACAGCCCATTTGGCTCATATGGCTATAAAAAGAGGAAACCTATTCGGTTTAAAGGCTCTTCTAATCGTTACCATAGTACTAGGAACAACATTTATACTTGGTCAAGCTTCCGAATACTCTAAGCTAGGTTCCCTAGGATTTAATCTAAGTACAAATATGTTTGCTTCTTCCTTCTTTCTTTTAACAGGTATACATGGAGCCCATGTAATTGCTGGATTGGTCTTTTTATCGGTAGTATTTGTAAGAGCCCTAATGAGACATTTTACAAAGTATAGGAATGATGTAGTTGAATCTAGCGTTTACTACTGGCACTTTGTAGATGCTGTTTGGGTTGTGCTCTTTTCCATGCTTTACTTGCAAGTAATTTAAGTTAGCTGATAAATAAAAAACTTTGGCAGTTTTGAATTTATGAATTCTAATAGTTTCGATCTATTATCAATAAAAGACTTAAATAAAAGTAAGGTAAAAAGAAAATGTGTCTAACCTACCTTTACTCAAATTAGAGAATATCAGTAAGAGTTTTGGAGGATTTAAAGCCTTAAAAGAAGTAAACCTTGAGGTACATAATAGAGAAGTTATAGGGCTTATAGGAGATAATGGAGCCGGAAAGACAACCCTCTTAAATATCATCATGGGAATTTTGCAACCTGATGCAGGTAAAATTTATTTTGAAGGAAGGGAAGTAAGAATTTCTTCACCTCAAGAGGCAAGGAATTTAGGGATTGAGATGGTTCACCAAAACTTAGGAGATTTGATCACGAATTTTAGTATTGTAAATAATTTCTTTTTAGGTAAAGAGCTTTGCAGAAAAGTTGGATTCCTTAGTATTCTTGATCGCAGAACCATGAATGAGATAGTTATGAAAAGAATAAACGATGTAGGAATAAAATTAAGAACACCTAATCAAGATCTAGCTGTATTATCAGGAGGAGAAAAGCAGGCAGTAGCTATAGCAAGGTGTATGCATTTTGGAAGTAAATTACTTCTTTTAGATGAGCCTACCTCAGCCCTTTCGGTAAAGGAAACTGATAAAGTCTTAAGGGTAGTAGAGCAAGCTCGTGATCAAAATGGTCTTTCTGTAATATTTGTTTCACATCTTTTAACTCACGTGTATACTGTTTCAGACAGAATTGTGGTATTAGCTAAAGGTGAAAAGATTGCTGATCTTAAGAAAGAGGAAACAAGTGTAGCTGAGATGACTAGAATGATATCCTGAGGGAATCCTATTGAATTAGAAAATTTGAATTGGTTATGGGGTTGTTTTTAGTGGCAAAAATTGCCATTAGGTATCCAAGAGGAAAGGGAATTTAGGTTTGATAACTCTAACGTCTCATGGTCCTTCTCTTCTGAATAAAATCTAACAGAACAAAAAGTAACAAAAACAATCCAACTACTACTTCTTTCCAAAAGGCTTCAACAGCTAAGGTTACTATTATATTCTCAATCAAATATATGGTAAATCCACCTAAAATAGCACCAAAAAGAGAACCCTCTCCACCAGCCAAACTTACTCCTCCAATAAAGGCACCAGCTAGAATAGGTAGTAGATAAGTGGGACCTATCAAAACAGAGCCTTGTGCTAACTGAGAACCTAAAAGCACTCCTGCAAAGGCTTGTATTAAAGATCCAACACTTAAAGCAATTAATCTAACTTTTTTCACGTTAACCCCTACTCTGCGAGCAACATCATCGTTTAATCCTGTAGCATAAATATGTTTACCTATAGGTCTATAATAGATAAAAAAACCTAAGATTGCTAAGATTACTATCATATAAATGGTTACTATTGGAATTGGCCCAATGGTCGAACGACTTATTAAACTATAAGATTCAGGCAATCCGTAAACTGGGAAGGCTCTAGTAACTATCCTCATGGCCCCAATATATACAAAGCTTAACATTAAGGTAAAGATAAAAGTTGGAAGTATAAATCTAAAGGGAGGTGAAAAAGTAAGACCAAAATAACAGGTTGCTAAACCAGTTGTAAATCCCAGTATTAGGACAATTAAAACTGCCAACCAAACTGGGAATCCATACCAAAGCATTAAAATGGCAGCTAATACATTAGAAAGGGTAATCACTCCTCCAAAAGATAGGTCAAGGGCACCAACTAAAAGATAAAGGGTTGCTCCCATCACCATTATGGCATAAATTGAACCCCAAACAAGAACCAATCCCAGGTTTGCTTCTGATAGAAAAAAGGGGTTTAGAGCAAAAATAAATATGGATAGAAAAATGAGTAAAAGGAATCTATTTACTTCAGTAATGGAAAGATATTTTAGTAAATTTTGGTTAAGACGCCTCAAAAATTTCTCTCACCGAAAAAAATAAAGGAGGGTCTGGTTATCCTATGATCTTCCAGACCTCTGGGAATTCGTTCTTGAATTCATCTAAGGTTTTGATCCATCCTAGCTCAGGCCAAGGCTTAACATCAAGTTTCTTTCCTGTTACCCATCCAAAGGGTAAAAGCAACTCTTTTTTCGCTGGATACTCTGGGACGTACTGTTTTATTATATCATCCCATTTTGCCTTACCAGTAAGGGCGCACTTAGCTAGAATTTCTGCACCTAATAAGCTACCTTCATACTGTCTAAGTTCTATAGTGGCTCCTATAACTCCTGATTGGAAATAGGGAACCATTGGTCCTATGAGTCCATCAGCATGAACGATAATTTGTCCTTGCTTACCTGCATCAGTGACGGCCTTTCCTAAGGCTGGTCCAGTATAGTCATAGTATCCTAACATTCCCACTAAGTCTGGGTATAACTTTATAGCTTGTTCAGCTAGAGCCACAGCTTTAGCAGCATCTCCTCCATCTAAAATCGGTTCTACTACTTTATATCCAGCTCCTTCTACAATTTTCTTGAAGCCTTCCCAACTAGCCACATCTTCAGTAGAAGCCATACCACCAGTATGGTAAGTTATGGTTCCTGGAGGTTTTTTACCTGCTAACTCTAAAAGTTTTACCATCCCTTTCCCTAGGGCAACTCCTAGCTGATATGGGTCATACCCTAAGAAGAGAAGTCTTTTGCTCTTAGGGGAATCTACTCCAAAGCCTGTTACTACAGGTACTCCCCTATCTATAGCTCTATTTATAACATCAATAGGAGCTGCTGGATCATTTGGGCCAATCATAATACCATCTAATCCGGCTGCTACCCAGCTATCCAATACTCTAACTTGATCTTCACTAGTTAATTCTGGAGGATGATAAATTACTGGTTCTGCACCATTTTTCCTAGCCCCTGCCTTAAATCCTTCTTCAGCAACTATCCACCAAGGAACAGATAAGCGGGTAATGTAACCTAATCTAAGCTTCTTTGCTGGTGTTTCTGTTACTTGTATAGTCCTTTCAACGGTTTGTATTTGAGTTTGTACAACTGTTTTTTCAACAGGTTTCTCAACAGTTTCTACAATTCTTTCAGGAGGTCTAGTAGCAAAGTAAGCAGCTAATCCACCAACTACTACAATTGCAGCACCTAATCCAGCATATAGGAACTTTCTTCTATCTAACTTTTTAGGTTGATTATTCATGTTATAATTTAGAAATATAGAATATTTAAGTTTTATATTGTAACAATGTTACGAAAGCTTAAAAAAAGAGTCTTTGTTATATCTTTTGTTGGGTTGGAACAAAATAAACCCATAGTACAGGAGGTTGTAGATAAACTCATAGAGTATGGTTTAACGGAAAGGCAAGCAAAGCTATACATATATCTAGTTATCAATGGATCTATGAAACTGAATGAGATAGCCCATATAACAGGTCTTCATAGAATGCAGGCTTATAGAGTTCTTAAGCAACTAATTGAGTTAGGAATAGTTGAAGCTACTTTAACAAGACCATCAACTTATTCAGCTTTGCCACCTAAAGAAGCTTTAAACCTTCTCTTAGATGAAGTTGTAGAGCACACTCAGAGGCTAAAGGAAAACATGGCTTTCACATTGGAAGCCTTAAAAGCTTTGACCAACTCAAGTTTCCTTCGAACTAGCTCAGCTAAATTCAAAGTAATACAAGGGAGAAAACAAACCTTTAAACTAGTTAAACAGATCTGTAAGAAGGCTCAAGTTGAGATAAATAATATCAATACTCGTAATGGTATAGTAAGATGCGTTAGGTCTGGGTTAGATGAAATATGTGAAGAATGCGCAAAGAGAGGTGTAAAGACGAGATGGTTAGCCGATGTAGATTCTAGAAATATTGCTGAAGTGAAAAGACTTTGTGAATTTGGGGAAGTTAGGCACATGCAAATTCCTAGCTCTATTCGCTTAATTGTAGTAGATGAATCAGAAACTCTTTTATCTTCAGTTTATGACGATTCCATTAACCTCACTACAGGAGGAGATGTTACCTTTTGGACGAATGATAAAAACGTATCTAAATTGATGAATTTATTCTTTTATAGTCTTTGGAAAGAGGCTAAGAAAATTAAAACTTTAGATCGTTAATAAAATTGAAGGTATTTGATTACTTAGCTAATAGTGTATAAATCAAACTATAAAGTAAATTGGTCTTTGGTTTATTTAGATATTATCAAAGGATACTTACCATATTTTCTACCAGCTTCTATATGAGCCAATATGTTTTCAAGCTTTGCATCTGGTCCAGGAGTATTTGTGGTAACTAAGGCATGTCCTCCTCCATAGGAAGCCTTCGATATGCATTCTTTAACTTCTTCATACATTTCTTGTATGCTCGCTTTAGGCATCTTACTCTGATCTACATTACCAGCTAGCATCACTTTATCTCCAAAATTCTCCTTTACATAGCTAATATCCATTCCTGCAGGCTTCTCTAAGCCCTGAATTCCATCTACATTTGCTTCAACTATATAATTTAGTATCCTTGTGGCATTACCATCGGTATGCTTTATAAAATAGGCACCTTTTTTATGGGCAGTATTCACCAATTCTTTTAAAGCAGGTAATACGTATTCTTTAAATTGAAGAGGGTTAAGAAATACGCTTCCACTTCCTCCAGAACCATAGGCGTAATCATCATGATCTTGTATCCCATCGGCTCCAGCATCTATCTCAGCTTTTATGAATTCTTTAGCCCTTCTTAACATAAATTCTATACCCAATTTAAAGAGCCCTATATCTTCTCTTAGCCAGAGCATGTATCTATCAAAGGGATGATAAACATTATAAAAGCTTCCCCAACCTATTCCCAAAATGAACTTTTTACCTTTATACTCTTTGGCTATCATCCTTATGGGTTCAACGCATTCTTCAGGAACATAAATTTCATTCATATGCTCCTTCAAATAACTCTTAGCCTCATCCTTTTCAAAAGGTATTAAAGGTTTTCTTACCAGTAAACCGTAAATTTCAGGAGAGTATTGAGCTATGATTCCATTAACCTTATAAAGCTTCTCATTAATTTTCTTAACCTTAGCACTATTTGGTAGAAATTCGTAGTTAGGCTCTGTAAGCCATTGGCCAATTATACAGCTAACTCTTATGGCATCTAAATCTAACTTTTTGTAGGTATCTATTATATCTTCTGCTACCCTTCTATTAGCCTCTCTACCCTTTCCCTTCTCAAACAATTCTAAATATAAAGCAGGATTCCTCCATACAGTTTTTCTATTCAATAACTTTTCTCCTAAGGGAGGAGGTAACCCTAAAAGGTAAATAGGAACTGTATCAGGCTCCCTAAGCATCAAAACTTCTTCAAATCTTCTGAAAGAATTCACAAAATTTTTATGGTAATTAATCATATAAATTTTAGTGAGTAAAGGGATAAAAGCCCTTTATGTTTTGATTACGATTCTTTAATTTTAGCTCTATTTAAAAAAATAAAGGCTTAAATAAAACAAAAGGATTAATTAATTTATGTCTTCACAGCTAAATTTATTATGCAGGGAATACAGTGGGTTTGTAAATGCTTTAAAAAAACAGGCTGAGAAGTTTACAGAGATAAATCCTGATATTAAAATAGAAATCAAAACCATTGAAGAGTATGAAAGGTTAAATGAAGAAATGATCAAAAGTAGTTTAACCTCTAATTATGATATATTTCTCTGTCTTACAGATATAGTACCTCAATTATTAAAGAATAGGAGTCTTGTACCATTAAATAAATATATTAAAGAAGATCCACCAGAGGATTGGCCCAATACCTATGATAAAGCCTTACTAAGAATTCAAACTGATAAAGATGGGTATATTTACGGTTTCCCATACCATGATGGTCCAGTAATGTTTTACTATAGAAAGGATTTGTTTGAAGAAAAAAAGAATAAAGAGGAATTTAAGAGAAAGTATGGTAAAGCCTTAAAGCCCCCTAAAACTTGGTCCGAATTCTTAAATATAGCCCAATTCTTCACAAAAAGAGAAGAAGGATTTTATGGTGCTGTAGTTGGAGCAAAGCCCGATGGTCACAATAATATTTACGATTTTATGATAAATCTTTGGACTAGAGGTGGAAGCTTTTTTGATGATAAAATGAAACCCATCTTTAATTCTAAGGAAGGTGTTGAAGCCTTACAATTTTATTCTGACCTTATAAGAAAATATAGGGTGGTTCCAGAAGAGTCTGTAAAATTCAGTGCAATAGATGCTGGTGAATTTTATTACAAAGAGGGAAAAGCTTCTATGACCTGGAATTGGACCCATGTTGCTGCCATGGCTGAGATACCAAAATATTCAAGCATAGTTGGAAAAACAGGTTACTCTTTGATACCTAAGGGAGATTTAAAGGGTCAACATATATCCCTTAGCGTATATTGGATACTAGGTATAACCTCTGGAAGCAAAAATAAAGATGAAGCCTATAAATTTCTTAGGTTTGTAACAAAGCATGAGATGGATAAGATAACAGCCTATGAAGGAAATATAGCTACAAGGTTGTCAGTATGGAGAGAACCTGAGATTCTAAAGCGCTGGCCCTTTTACTCTATGATAGAAAAAATTCACAAAAATGTAGGAAATTTACCCCCTATTCCCGAATACCCAGAGATAAATAAAGTTCTAAACGAAGCTATAGAAGAGGTGGTAATTGAAGGTAAGGATGTTAAGGAAACCTTAGATAAGGCGAGAGAAGAGGTTTATAAGATTATGGAGAGAGCAGGTTACTATGGTTAGGTGATGTTATTGAGGATTAAATTTGATTTCTGTGTTCCTATATTTGCTGGTGCAAGCGCAGCTTTCAGAGGTTTAGAGTATGAAATTATTAAAATGGGTGCTAAAGAGGCTGAAGAGTTAGGCTATAGCACCGTATGGGTTGCAGATCATGTGAGCATGGGGGATAAAGGTGAAATCTTTGAAGGTTGGACCCTTTTAAGCTCCTTAAGTGAAGTAACTAAAAAAGTAGGAATTGGGAGCCTAGTTTTATGTAATGCCCATAGGTATCCATCTTTGGTAGCAAAGATGGCTTCTACTTTAGATGTAATTTCAGAGGGTAGATTGAACTTTGGTATAGGTGCTGGTTGGAATAAAACTGAGCATTTGAGCTATGGCTTTCCTTGGTATGATAAGCCTTCAATTAGGGTAAAAAGGATGGAAGAAGCTTTAGATATAATCAAGCTCTTATGGACCAAAGAAAGGGTAAGCTACCATGGTAAATATTATACAGTTAAAGATGCGGTATGTGAACCTAAACCCTTACAAAAGCCTCATCCAAAGATTTGGATAGGTGGAGGAGGTGAGAAACTTCTGCTTAAAACAGTGGCTAAATACGCTGATGGATGGAATATACCTGCTATACCAGCAGAAGTTTACGCTCACAAATTAGAGGTTTTAAGAAAATATTGTGAAGAAGTAGGGAGGGATTACAATAGCATAGAAAAATCTTTAGAGATGATGGTTTTAATAACGGATTATGAAGATGAAGTAAAAAAGGCTCAGGAATGGTTAAACTGGCTCTTAGATTTGCAAAAGGAGGCTGGTGAGTTAAAGCCAAGGCTTGAGATAAAGAAGCTTTACATAGTTGGAAACTTAGATGAGTGTATAAAAAGATTTGAAGAATATGTTAAGGTAGGGGTTCAACGTTTTATGCTTTACTTTTTAGACTTACCATCCTTAAAGAGTATGAGAAGGATAGCAAGGGAAATAATGCCATCCTTTACTTAATATATTTTTAAGTTAAAAGTTTTAGCTTATATGTTGGCTTAATAATGCTTTAAGGAAGATAAACCATTGAAAGGTGTTAATCCTTTCGATGGTAAGCAGAAAAATTTAAACTAAACCGCAAAGCTTACTTTAGATCGAAATATATTTAACGTTTAAGTCATCTTCGATTATCATAGCATCCTTCAAAATTTTATTTATAACTGGATCTCTCTTCTCAACTCTTTTTTTAAACTCTTTTAAACCAATAATTTGAGCCTCCATATTTGGCTCTAAAAAATCTTCAACTAACTTATATCTCTCGAGAGGACTCTTTGGTAACTCTTTATCAAAAATTATCAATATATCTATATCGCTGTGTAAGTTAAAATCGCCTCTACTAAAACTTCCTATCAACATTATAGTAAATAAAGGGTACTTTTTTCTCAGATTTTTACAAAGAACCTTTACCCTTTCTATCACCTCTAATCTTTTCTTTCTTCTTTCTTCAATTGCTCCATACAACTTTCTATCCAACTGATAATCTCTTCAGCTATATTTATAGCTTCCTCAGCATCCAATTTTGTGTAGTAATCTATTGGAGCGCCCTCTGACCATTGGTTAGGATACCTTGGTGCCAAATAATGCTTATCTAATCTTTTAGCCTTTTCAATTAGCCCCTCAGGTGCTGTAATCTTTTTTAACAGAAAGGAGACGGAAGGACCAAAGGCCTCTTTCCCCAATCCTTTTAAAAGGGCTTTAATGGCATATTCTCCAGCCTGATGGGCTTTAAAGGAAGCCCAATCAAAATCTTCTTCTAAAAGATCACTTTTTGCACTTTTTATAGAGTGTCTTGCTTGCCTCATCCACCTATCATATTCTTCCTCATCTACTAGCATTTAGTTATTTTATTTTAAGATTATATATTTGATTTACTGTTTTGATTTACTGTAAAGCTTACTTATAGCTAAAGCAAAGCGAGTATGACTCAAGCTAAGGACAATATATTAACACACTCTCGTTATGAAATTCACCTGTTTGGGTAATAATTCAAATTAATACTCATTCAATCAAAGATCTAGCTACATTTAATTTCTTCCTTACTTATCCCCTTCCAAGAGAGTTTAGGTAAACTTATATTTTTAAGTTAGAGGTCCTAAGTGTTGCCTTTAAACTCAAAGTTTCCCTTAATAGGTACAATAGTTATCAGTAGCTTATCCTATCTTGCTTTAAGCTTAATTATAATAGGTAGGATAAGTTTTAATCCCTTTCTACTGGAAAGAGAGTTAGCCATTTTCCTACTCCCTCATATAATTGCCATAAATAATGCAATAACCTTATTTACCATAATTATGGGATGGCTCTTTATAAGGAAGAAGCTTATAAAATTACATAGAGCCTTTATGCTAACTTCCTTAGTTTTAATCCTTAACTTTCTATTGCTTTACCTAACAAGAATTTCTTTGGGAGGTATAAAGAGTTATGAAGGACCAGAATTTTTATACCTATTCATATATTTGCCCCTGCTAACTATACATTTAACTTTAGCTATATCTAGCTTACCTCTTGTAGTTTACGTAGCCTTAATAGGATTAACTAAAAGTTTCGAAGAAATACCTAAAACAAAGCATCCTAAAGTAGGTAAAATAGCTGTAACTTTATGGATTCTAAGCTTATCCACAGGGATTATGGTTTACTTTATGCTATTTTAGTAATTTTTAGTTTACTTTATAAATTTATTACCTAATAGGGCTATAAATTCTCCTTTACCTTTCTTTATCCATTGCTCTCTTCCTATAGCTAACACCTTTTGCTTGGGCTATTGGGGTTTTTAGTAAACCTAATAAAGATCCCTTCAGGATAGAAGAAGATGTCCACTTTAAAAAAGGTTCCACCAAATCAAAGATTCGCTCTAAGATGGGCCATATACGCCGCTTTAGGGGTTCCTGAGATAAAGTTAGAAGATTGGAGGCTTAAGGTTACAGGATTGGTAGAGAACCCTTTGAGCTTTAGTTATGTTGAGCTCATTCAAAGCCCCCTTATGGTCAAGTTAGTTAGAGATTTTCATTGTGTTACAGGATGGAGTATAGCTAACGTAAACTGGGAAGGCATACCTATTAAAGCCTTAGCTGATAAAGCAAGGGTTAAGCCTGAAACAAAATGGGTTATGTTTTACTGTGCTGATGGATACACAACTCCAATCCCATTAGAAGATGCTTTAGTGGAAGATTCCCTTATAGTATTTAAAATGAATGGAAAGCCATTAAGTATTGAGCAAGGCTTTCCTGCTAGACCCTTTATACCTCATCTATATGGATGGAAAAGTGCAAAGTGGCTCACAGAAATTGAGTTTCTTAAGGATTATGTGGATGGGTATTGGGAAATGTATGGATACCATGAAAGGGGAAACGTGTGGGATGAAGAAAGGTTTAAGGGTAGAGAAGGTAAACATAAAGCTAGAAGGGGCTTAGGAACTAAAGCTCTTTGGTAAGCTTTAAATTATAATAAAAAGACTTTAGAGAGGTGATTAATTTGTGGCAGATTCTTCAAGTTCATGATGAGCCTGAAATGAGGGAACCTGTATTATTGGTCTCCATATCAACTTCTATACCTCAATACCAATTACTTTACTCTCAAGCTAAAGAGTTATCTAACTATCTGCTAAAGAAGTTGAATTTTAAGCTCCTTGCTTCCATTTATTCTGCTTCAATGCCTCCAGAAGTTAAGATTAGAGAAGATGGTACCGTCAGCCTTTTTTCTAACCATTTCTATCATTATAAAAATGAAGAGAAAGACTTAATTCTTTTAGCTGGAGATTCTTCACCTCTCACAGAGCATTATAGTTTTGCTGACCTAATCCTTTCCTATGCTCAAAGACTTAAAGTTAAGGAATTGTTTTCTATAGGGGCAAGATGGACTGAAAATCCAATTTCTCCCTTTGAATTTCCCAAGGTATTAGGTTTCTCAACTGATGAAGAAGGTTTAAAGAGGCTAAGGGATAGTGAAGTTATTTTACTTAGAGATGAACCTGCTCAATATTTCTCTAATTTGATTGTAGGAATGGCTCCCCTTTACGGTATAAGAGGATATAAATTATCGGTAAATCATGGGGAGCCTAGACCTCATCCTAAATCTTCAATAGCCCTTTTGAAGGTCCTTCAAAGGTTAATAGATCTTAAAGTGGATCTATCAGAGCTTGAGAATTACGCTAACCAATTTAATGCAGAAATAAAGAACCTTTTAGGTTCTATAGGATTAGAGCTCATACCTGAAGATAAATCTAAGGATATCTATTTTTAGCTCTTTTTTGTATTTTGAAGCTTTTAAATCAAAGGCCACTAATTCGTAATATAAAAAGAGGGGAAGGGGGTATATAAGGAGTTCAAAAAGGTCTATATTAGTGGGGAAGGTGGAAGCTTAGTCAGATGATGGATTTAAGAGCCTCTCAAGATTTATCAAGTTAGATGCAGGTAAAGTTTTATTGGGGGACAAATCACCTTAGATAATAGAAAGGATATTTTTATCTTGATGTAGGAATTTTGGATTTGGATATTTTAGCTTCTCACGGTTTAGATATAGATGCTAAATACATATTGGTTTATAAGGTCCCTTTGAATGAAAGAGCCTCACTCTTTATTCTTGATGCTGGGATATTGGATTTTGATTTCATCTTTTAAATTTGGTTCCTATTTATTAACCTAATTAGGTATGTTATCTTACCCTTATACAATACTTTCTCCCTCCTTATCAATCCTAACTTTAAAAACCTCAAAACTATTTCATGAACATGCTTTTTATGAGCTCCTATAATCTTATGTAATTCTGATTGATACACATTATCTATTTTACTCAATATATATTCTCTCCTCCTCTTCGAATAGTCTCTTGAAGCACAAAGAGAAGAGTAATACTTATTCCACCTTCCTCCCCGAAACCTAACCTTCCTACCACATCCACAGGCACAAAGCCTATTTCCTTCCTCCATGATTTCTTTTTCTCTTCTCTTCTCTAATCTTCTGAACTTCCTTAGGGCTCAAAACCTTACCATACTTCTTTTGATATAAGCATCTTTGCCTTCCAACAGGATTGGTATAAAAAAGGTAATGCTTTCTTCTAATTTCTTTCCTTCCTCTTTAATTAACATACCGCAGATTGGGCATACTATTTTATCATATTGAGTATCAGCTTTCACAGCCTTTAAAAGCTCTCTAGCCTTTTGAGGATGTTCTTGGGCCCAATCCATCGATAAAAAGGGAAGGGGAATATTATTATATTATATTATATTTTATTTTATTTTATTAGTTACCCACTCATATTATCCTACTGGGCTTGCAAAGGTTCCTTCAGCTGTGAATCCAGTATCTGTTACCACTTTTACTGTATAATTGGTTGCTGAACTCCAGAAGAAACCTCTAGCTGTTGCAGGGGGTATTATAAAAGCTATGGTCTGTCCTGGTGGAATTACATTACCTGATGTAAAGTCAGTTCTCTCCACAGTTCCATCTGGAAAGGTAAAGTATATAGTTTGTATTACTGCTGGTATAGTCCCAGCGTTTCTAACAGTGATAAGAAGGTAAACCTTTTGACCAGTTAGATTGGCTGAATTAAGGCTAGTAGTTCTAGTTAAGTTTTGAGTTGTAGTAGAATTTACATTTCCGCTAATAAAAGTCGTTTCTGTAACATTAGCAGTATAGGTAACAATTCCATTTGCACTCGCAATACTAGTAAGTGTAGCTTTCTTAAAATCCATGCTTTGTGGCTTAATTCTTTAAGTTTCTTATGTCTTGCTTTAATCTATGTATTGGTCTGTTGTTGATGAGAGGCTTATTAGGCGTGGTGAGCTTCTTCTTAGCTTGGACTT
>JARVJX010000002.1 GCA_029775995.1 Nitrososphaeria archaeon
CACGTTAATGGGTGTGAGAGCTACAACTGGCACCTAAGAACCTTCCTAAGACCTAAGCGAGGAATATCTAGGAGAAAAGCCTCCTCCAAGCATTGGAGCCTCAGCTTACGCTAGAACATAGTGGAAAGATCTAGATCAGCATACAAATGGTTAATAACGATAACCATTCACTAAGGAGGCAAGAGCGTTTCTGAAATCAAGAATAAAATCTCTTATTCCTGTCCTTGAATTAGGATCCGGATTTCTAATTTCCTTATCTCTCTCAAATATCAGCTGCTTTGGTGTTTTTCTACAAAATTCACAAAAATATCTTAATGCGTGTAAGTATTGCTTCTGTGATTTATTGCTGACTGTCTTCAACCAAGTTTGAACTTCTTTAAATTGTAGAAACTATTCTGTAGAGAAAGTTTTATATTTTTCCTTATTCTTATTTCCCTTAGTGGGGTCCGATTTCATCCGCAGTCACCTCACTCAGAGGATCTAGCTTTCCACGGCGAAGCCCCCCTGTAATATTTATCCATTTATTCACCTATTAATATATGGATGAGCTTATTTATAAAGCTTTCTATAATTGAATGTATATATTATTGAATAGATAAATTTATAAATGGATTAACCAATACAATATTTGTGGTAGAATGGAAGATGAAATATCTAAAGCTGCACTTAAAGTAATAAATTCTGCTGAGGAACCTCTCGAAACTAAAGAAGTTGAAGAGAGGGTGAATAAAATTGTTAAGAATGCGACCCGAACAAAATTATTCTATAGACTTAATAATTTGAGAGCAGAAGGATTAATAAAAGGTAAATTCGTTGGACCTGGAAAAGGTGTTTGGATCTGGTGGAAGAGAGGAGTATTTGAAAACAAATAGCGATTAAAATGTTATTTGGAAAGATAATAATCGGAGATAGTAGAAAAATGATAGAACTTCAAGATAATAGTGTTGATTTAGTTGTTACATCTCCGCCTTATTGGTATATCAAAGATTATGAAGTTGAAGGACAAATTGGATATGGACAATCCTTACACGAGTATCTTAAAAGTCTTTATGTTGTTTGGAAAGAGTGTTTTAGAGTTTTAAAACCAGGCGCGAGACTATGTATAAACATAGGGGACCAGTTTTTAAGAAGTATAGTTTACGGAAGATATAAGATAACGCCTCTACATTCTGAATTCATTGTTCAATGTGAGAAAATTGGATTTGATTATATGGGATCTATTATTTGGCAAAAGAAAACTACTATGAATACAACCGGCGGCGCAAATGTGATGGGTTCTTATCCTTATCCGCCAAGCGGACTTGTAGAAATAGATTATGAGTTTATTTTAATTTTTAAGAAGTTAGGTAAAAAAGTGGCATCTTCAGAAGAAATTAAAGAGAAATCTAAATTAACAAAAGAAGAGTGGAAAGAATATTTTTCTGGACATTGGAATTTTCCTGGAGAAAGACAAATATATCATGAAGCCATGTTTCCAGAAGAATTGCCAAAAAGATTAATCAAAATGTACACTTTTGTAGGTGATGTAGTTTTAGATCCTTTTTTAGGGAGTGGAACTACAATTAAAGCCGCATTAAATTTGGGGAGAAATGCAATTGGATACGAAATAAACGAAAAATTTTTGCCTATAATTAAGAAGAAGATCGGCATAAATCAAAGCTTGATTGGTTTAGATAAGAAAATAGATATAATAAAGAGAGATAAACAAGTAAAAATAGAAGACGTAACAGATTATACCCCTAACATAAAAGATGCAAAACCCCAAATTAGTCCAGAACTATTCAGATTTAAACATGAAAGGTTATATTCGGTTAAGAAAGTATTAAATGAGGATACACTCGAATTAGATACAGGTTTAATAGTAAGATTGTTGGGCATAAAAATTAAAAAAAATGAGGCAAAACAATACCTAGAAAAATTTGTAAAGGGGAAGCAAGTATTTCTTAAGTTTGATCCATCTTATAAACCAGAAAAGAACACTATATTTGCATATGTATTCTTAAAAAATAAAATTTTCATTAATAAAGAAATGCTCAAGCAAGGTATTGCAGATGTGCAAGAAGGTCACTTTCTTTACAAAAATAATTTTATAAAAATTAAAACAGTGGATGAAAAGAATGGCTAAAGAATGGATACTGAATATGGCAAATGGCAGATGGGGGCTCACTAAACAAAATAGAGTTGGTCCAGTAGCTGCTTGGATAAGAGAATGTAGCCCTAAAGAAATTTTTGAATGAGAAAAATTCTACTACCAAAAATTAAAAGATTTTTTAAGGAATAGAGGTATTAATTTGCAGCCAAATGAATATTTAGAAAGTTTAGGTAAAATACTTTACACAAAAATAACAGAAGTTCTAAGATCCGAGATGGATGAAGTGACAGAGGAAGAATGCATAGAATACATAAGGAATCTTGCTATTAATAGAACGTTTGAAGGATATATAACTGAGAAAGAAACAATTTATGAACAACTACAAGATATTTTAAATACAAAAATAGAGCCTGCACCAGATGAATGGGACAGACTTTATAATGTGGATTTTTTTATAAAAATAAAGGACAAGTACATAGGTCTGCAAATAAAACCAGTTACTTTTGAACATGCTCCAGAATTTGCTACGAAATGGCAAGAAGCATATAAAATTTCTCATGAAAAATTCACAAAGAAATTTGGAGGAAAAGTCTTCATTGTGTTATCTGTGAAAAAAGAGAAAAAGAAAGTTATTTTTAACTCACAGGTTATTGATGAAATAAAAGAAGAAATTAATAGATTAACTTCATAAGAACTTAAAAGGGTAAATATACCCTTAAAAGGTACTTAAATTTATTTATCATCTTAAAATCTTTTAAGGTTATATCATCTGAAAAACAAAAAGGATTAGCCTTAATACTAGGGAATCTAACTGTTAATTTCTTTTTAAAATTTGCTTGAGATTAAATCTTCGGTAATTCCAGGTCAAGCTCCTTTGCAACTCTTAGCAATGAATTCCAGGTGTTTTTATCTATTGGTATTCCTTCCTTACTTCTCTTTTCCGCTCTTATATCCTCTAACTCGCCTGGCAAATAAACCCTTTCTTGACCTTCCCAAGGCTTTGTAGACCTTATTCTTTTTACAAGCCTCATAGTATCCTTTAAATAATCATTAAAACTTCTTAAGGATTCTATATTTAGGGCTTGAACATAAAATCCTCCTTGAGTATAAGGTGTTAGCAAGATTTCATAAGATAACTTTGAGTTACATAAAATTGCTGTGTAAAGTTCTACCATAAGCATTAACCCATAACCTTTATACTCACCGAAGGGAAGCAAGGCACCCTCCAAAGCTTTTTTAGGGTCTGTTGTTTGCTTACCCTCCTTATCAAGGGCCCAACCCAATGGTATGCTTTTTCCACTTTCTGCAGCCATCATGATTTTCATACCAGCTATTACAGTGCTTGCCATATCCAACAAGATGGGTTTCTCCTCATAAGGAAATACCATGCAGATTGGATTTGTCCCGAAAACCTTCTCAGTTCCTCCCCAAGGGGCTACCATGGCTGGTCCATTTGTAAATATGATTCCTGCCATCTTTTTTGAAGCTATTAGTAAACCATAGTACCCTAACATGCCAACATGGGATAGGTTAAAGGTACAAACAGACCCAATACCATGCTTTATAGCCTTCTCTATGGCAAGGTTTGTAGCCTCTTTTGCAACTATCTGACCTAAACCCATATCACCATTCATTAGAGCAATAGAAGGATTATCTTTGACTAAACTTATTCTTGGATCTCTGTTTATGTATCCATCCTTAATCCCTTGAAGATAGTACTCTACTCTTATAACTCCATGACTATCTACACCTCTTAGATTTGCTAAAACTAAATGATTTGCTACTTCCTCAGCATGCTCTTTCTTTATTCCAGCTTTGATAAAGGCCCTCCTTACAAAATTTTTTAAATCCTCACTCCAAACCTTTACTTCTTCTCTCACAGCACTACTATTAAATAACCCATGATAAATTTTTTGAATCAGTATAGTTAATGTAATACAATTTCTGCCCATTTGAGTATTCTATGGATAAAGATTTATGAGGAAGCTAAACTAAAAATTACTGTGAGTCAGCTAGAAAGCTTTACTCTCTTGGGTCTTTTCTTCATAATTTTAGGAATAGCCCTAATCCTAATGCCCTTTTTAATGAAGATAATAAACCTTCAAAACCTTGAAAAGATACCTTCCTTCATAATTTACATTTATAAGTCTAATGGCTTTTATTTTGTAACCTCTCCTATCTTAATAGCTTTGAGCTTGCTCTTTCTTCTCTTAGCTTTGCTAAGAGGATAGATCTATTATTTCACCTATAGATTTATCTATCCTTATACCTGGCAAAGTTTCTTCTATTTTTTTCCTAAATTCCCCTGACTTTAGTAGGCTTAGAAAATCCTTTACTATCCCTTTATCCAACCTTTCCTTTAAAATTATAAAGTCATAAAGCTCTTCAGCTATAGGTATAAAATCAAGGTTATACAGGCTTGCTGCAGTCTTAATTCCTATTCCTACATCAACTTTCCCATCCTTTACAGCCAATGCTATAGGAGTATGAGCTTTAGCCTCTAAATCGTATCCATTAAGCTTTGAAACTAACTCGTCAAAAGAAATACCTTTTTTCTCTGCCAACTCCTTTAACTTTAAGTCGAAGAGTATTCTTGTACCTGAGCCTTTGTTTCTATTCAAAATCCTAACATCTTTTCTTAAAAGATCCTCTAAGGTGTTAATGTTTTTAGGATTTCCCCTTTGAACGATCAATCCTTGCTCTCTAATGTAACCTCTAACCAATAAAACATCTTCAGTAAGAGAATACTTTTTTATGTAAGGAACATTATAACTTTGAGTTTCTTCATCAATTAGATGAATTCCAGCTATATCAGCTTCTTTCTTCTTTATAGCCATTAACCCCCCTAAGGAACCTATGTTGATAACCTTAACCATGAGATTAGGAATCTTTTTATAGAGCAAAAGTATCAATTGGTCCAAACCTAGATCATGACTACCTATAAAAACCAAATCAGCAACTTTAAGCCTAGAACCAAAAAGATTGACTTGAACCTCTTCCCCTTCATCTAAGTAGTGGGTTCCTTGGGGCACATCGACATAACCATCGGCTAAAGCTAATGCACTTATAGCTCCAGAGCTCAAACCAACTTCATAAACAGAGTAGCCTTTACTTGTATTGATGATATGAACAGGTAATAGCTCTCTTCTACCCTTACCACAATCTATCCTCTTAGCTACCTTTGCCCTAATACTAATTAAAGGTAAATCCTCTTGATTAGTTAGGGACAAAATTACTGGTCTAACTATTAAGTGAAAGATCATTAGGGCTGAAGTAGGATAGCCAGGCAATCCTATAACGATCTTTTCATTTACAATGGCTATTACCGTGGGCTTTCCGGGTTTAACACTTAAACCATGAACAATAACTCCTGGCTCTCCTAAAGAATCCAAAACTTTGTAAATTAAATCTCCCTTTCCAGCTGAAGTGCTTCCTGATGTTAAAACTATATCACAAAGCTTTAAAGCTTCTTTTAACTTCTCCTTCATCTCTCCTTCATCATCTTTAACTACCCCTAGAAAGAGGGGTTCACAACCTAACTCTATTAGAGATGAAGCCAAAGTGTAAGAGTTAATATCGTAAATCTTTCCATAATTTAAGGGCTTACCCAAACTCTCTAACTCTTGCCCCGTGGAGATTATACCAACTTTTAATCTTTTGTAAACTTTTATTTTACTCTTACCAATTGCAGCTAAAACTCCAATCTCCCTTGGAGTTATCCTTTGTCCCTCTCTTAATACCAGCTCACCAGCCCTTATATCCCCACCAGCACTCATTACATTCTCCCCAGGAACCACAGCCCTTCTTATTCTAACCTTGTTCCCTACTCTTGTTGTATATTCTACCATAACTACTGCATTAGCTCCAGTAGGGAGAGGAGACCCTGTAGAGATCTCACAGGCTTCTCCTCTATTAACCTCAAAGGTAGGATTTTCCCCAGCTTTTATACTTCCTACGATCTCTAAATCTGCAAAATTTTCTTCATCACAACCATAGGTATCTATAGCTCTAACAGCAAACCCATCCATAACAGCCCTATCAAAGCTTGGAACATCTATATCCGAGAATACGTCTTCAGCCATTACTCTACTTAAGGAATTTAATAGGTTGACTTCCTCAAAACCCAATTTGTAATTCTTTATGTAAGGTTTTAAAAGGTCTAAAGCCTCTTCAACACTAACCAAATTCTTAAAGATCTTTTGCAAAATTTCACCTCAGTAATGTAACTTCCACTTCTTCTCCTTCTTCTAGGCCTTCTTTATCTTCAGGAACAATTATTATACCATCAGCTTTGCTCATGCTTGATATAATTCCTGCACCGAAGGTTCTAATGGGCTCAGCAAATAATCCATGGTTCTCTAGCAATTTAACCCTAACGTAGGTTCTTAACCCTCCTATGGTAGCTGCCCTTCTAAGCATCTTCGCCTTAACCTTACTTTCCTTAGGAGGTATGGCCCCCATAAGCTTATAAATAATAGGTTTGACTAGGGCATCAAAACAAACCATGGTGCTAACAGGGTATCCAGGTAGTAAAAAAACGATCCTATTATCTATTAAAGCGGCACCCGCTGGAGCACCAGGTCTCAAAGCTACTCCATGGAAAAGGAATTTTGAGTTTTGAAAGGAGTTAATAACATCAGGAATTAGGTCTCTTTCCCCCACAGAGGTTCCTCCAGAAATTAATGTTATTTGAGCTTCTTTTAAGCTTCTAAAAACTTTATCCCTTATTTCATTTATATCATCCTTTGCTATTCCAAAATCTATTACATCACATGCTATCTTTTTACAGAGAGAGGATAAGCTATATCTGTTAACATCGTAAACCTGATCCTCATCCTTCTTTATACCCACTTCAACCAATTCGTTACCTGTGGATATGATTCCTATCTTTGGTTTTTTCACCACTTTTATTTTACTGTATCCTAAAGCTGCTAAAAGAGCTATTTGTTGAGGGTTGATTATTTTTCCTCTCTCTATTAAAAGCTCACCCTTCTTTACATCCTCTCCAACTCTCGCTATATTTTTCCAAGGTGGTACTGATTGGTAAACCTCGATTTCTTCATCACTAATTTTCTTTGCTTCCTCCACCATTACAAGGGCATCAGCTCCCTCAGGAATAGGTGAACCTGTGGCTGTGTATTTTGCTTCTCCTTTACTTATCTTTCCATCCCTAGAAAGTTTTAATAGTATAGGATTGTGTTTAGTAGCCCCTAGGGTATCATCTGCTTTAACACTATAACCATCCATGGCCGCTCTATTAACAGAAGGGATATCTACTTCAGAAAATATATTCTCGTAATTTACTCTATCCAAGGAGTCTAGTAGATTAACTTCTTCATAACCTAAAGAATATCCTTTAAGATGCTCTTCAATCCTCTTTATGGCTTCATCAATTCTTATATAATGCTTAAATCCTTTATCTCTAACATCCATTCTTACTTTCTCTTCTTCACAAATACTTATTAATCTTTAGATGGTGTAAATTATTTTTTACAAAAAGGTCTTAAAATTTAATTAATAGAAGCTTTTATTAAGCCCTTTCTTCTATCTCTTGAATGAGGGAGGTTGGTAAGCTTAGCCTATTTAGAGGTATCAGTGCTTTTATTAGGTTCTTTCATAGGCTCAATGGTAGCCTATTCTTCCTTCAAAGGTTACAAAATTACTGGAAGTCCTACTTTGGTAAGATTGGCTTTCGCCTTCTTTCTTCTAAGCTTAGGGCTAATTATAGAAGGAACAAAAGAAATCTTTGGATCGTTGATAGGCTTTCTAGATCTTTCTGTATTGGAGGCTTCCCTTCAAGCTTCAGGTTACTTTTTATTGGCTTTTTCTCATGCCATGAATGTTCTAACAATACAGAAAATTCAGAGAATAGGGACTTTGGGTTTTCTTGCTCCTATAGCATTAAATGCTCTCTTTACCCTTCGTTCTCTAGCTTTACTCTTCCTTCTTTACGCTACCACAGAAACCTTCTTATCTTACTTGAGGGAAAAGAAGAGGAATACCCTGATAATAGCTTTAGGTCTTGTTTTTCTTATAGTCGGAGAGCTCTTAAGATGGTTAAGTTACTTTTACCCACCCTTAAGCCTTATTTCAATCTTCTCTATAAGTTTAAAAGTTATAGGCTTCTCAACCCTCCTTATTCCTGTGGTTATTCTCATAGGTAGGGGAGGTAAATATCATGAGCTACAGAAATCAGATTAGAATTATTGCAGATATATTATCTGTAACTAAAGATTATGGAGAAGAGGAAGGAGTAGGAATAACCACCATTCTTAGAAAGGCCAATTTATCCTATTCAAGATTGATGCAGATACTTAGAGATTTAATTAAAGCAGGCTTAATTATTGAAATTGAAAGGGATAAGGGCAGCAAATATATGATTAGTGATAAGGGCAAGAAATTTTTGCAAGCTTACATTCAATTTGAAGACTTTGCCCAATCTTATGGTTTAAGGCTTTAATCTAAGCTAACTTTAACATATCCATTCAATTCTATCTTATTGAACTCTGAAATTTTCTTAAACTTTATAGCTGAAATCTTAACTCCTTTTTCATAGGCAATCTTAAAGGCTTCATAAAATTTCTTATCTACTTCTTTGTTTGGCTTAAAGAGCTTTGCATCAGAGCGCTGTATTACGAACAAAACATAGCAATCATAGCCTTCTTCAATAAGTCTGCTCATTTCTAAGAGGTGTTTAGCCCCTCTTTCTGTTGGTGCGTCAGGAAAGAGTGCTATTCCCTTAACAACCAAAGTAACCGATTTAACCTCTAGGAGCTTTTTTTTCTCACCATCTAAAAGGAGAAAGTCAAATCGGCTTCCCTTAACTCTATATTCCTTTATTATTTTATCATAGTTCCCAAAGATCTCTATTTTTCTTTTCATCAAATTCTCATAAATTATCCTATTGGGGAATCTTGAATCTAAACTTACCAATTCCTTACCAAGCTCAGACCCTATTATCTCATATCTCAAGCCTCCCCTACGAAATTTATTCCTCTTTCTTTTGATTAAGAAGAGCTTGTTATTTGAGGTTAATACCTCTCTTAACCTTCCAGGATTTGGCAAATAGGCCAACCCTAACTTACCTCTAATTTTGATTAAGCAGGTGAATCTGTTTTTTCTTTCAACAAAGTATCCCTCTAGAACCTTCACGTCAAAAATTCTTTTACTACTCTTTTATACTTTAAAACTTTTAAAAGGGAAAAAAGTAAGCTATAACATGCTTCTATTGAAGGATGAAGAGCTTATGGAGTTGATCAATTATGAAGAAGTTATAGAATGGATGAGAGAAATTTTTGAGGCTTACCAATTGGGGAAGGTTGTTATGCCCTTAAGGATAAATATGGAGATTAAAGAGCGAGATGGAACCCTTTTGGTTATGCCTTGCTATCTTAAAGGGGAAGAGGAAGCTTTATCCTGTAAATTGGTTTCTATATACCCAAAGAATCAATTTAAAGATACAACTCAAGCTTGGCTTCTTTTATTTGATGTAAAGGATGGCTCTCTACTATCTTTAATGGATGCTAAATATATAACTATGGTTAGAACAGCTTGCTGTAGTGCTTTAGCTACTAAGCTATTGTCAAGAAGGGATTCATCTCTCTTATCCATCATTGGTACTGGAAAGCAAGCAAAAGCTCATTTGGAGGCTTTTAGCAAGGTAATGAATATAGAAGAGTTAAAAGTTTATTCCCCAAATCCTGAGCATAGGGAAGCTTTTGTTAAGTTTGCTGAAGAAGAATTTAATTTTAAGGCTAAAGCTATGAATAATGCTTTAGAATGCTTAGATTGTGACGTTTTAGTTACTGCAACTACATCTAAAGAGCCTTTGTTTGACGGTTCTTTGGTTAAAGAAGGAACCCATATAAATGCCATTGGCTCTCATTCCCCAAGCTTTAGGGAATTAGATGATAAGGTTATAAAGAAGGGAAAAATAGTAGTGGATTCTAAAGAAGCAGCTTTAAAGGAAGCGGGTGAGCTATTGATCCCTATTAAAGAGGGAATATTTGATGAAAGGATAATATATGCGGAGTTAGGTGAAATTATTATAGGAAAAAAGAAGGGAAGGGAAAGGGATGATGAAATAACCATCTTTAAGTCTTTAGGCTTAGCCATGGAAGATGCTATATGCGCCATTAAACTTTACAAGAAAATAAAAAGATAAGGAAAATAACTGAGTTTTAATTGCAGCTGAAGATTGTATGTATGTTTTCACCCTTTTAATGAGGTAAACAAGTTCTAGAAAGATATATCCTAGAATTAAGCAGCTTTTTTGTATGTGTAAAGTAGGTGTAGTAATAGGTAAAGAATTGCTCCTCTACTCTTTCCCAAACCATCCAATGAGATCAGCTAGAATAGAGAGTTTTTGGAACCTCTTCAAGAAAGAAGAAAGCAGGTTTATAGTAAAAAATCCTGTAATGGCTGATGAAGAAATCCTTAGGCTCTTTCATGATCCCGATTATATTGAGTTTGTTAAAAAAGCTTCTGAATTAGGGTTTGGCTATTTAGATTATGGAGATACACCAAGCTTCAAAGGGGTTTATGAAGCTTCGTGCTATGTGGTAGGATCAAGCCTATTAGCTCTCAATATGGTAATGAAGGGAGAAGTAGAGCATGGCTTTAATCCTATGGGGGGCTTACATCATGCTAGAAAGGATAGGGCTGGAGGTTTTTGCGTTTTTAATGACATAGGTATAGTTATAAATTACACTAGAAGTTTTTATAATTTGAAAAGAATCCTTTATGTTGATATAGATGCCCATCATGGAGATGGGGTGTTTTATGAGTACGAGGATGATCCTGATCTCTATATAATAGATATACATGAAAGTGGTAGAAATTTATACCCCGGTTCAGGCTTTGAATATGAGAAAGGGAAAGGAAGGGCTTTGAATACTAAGATAAATATAGAGATGAATCCTTATGATGGTGATGATGAGTTTATTAAAAGGTTTGAGGAAGTAATGAGTTTTGCTGAAGATAGTAAGCCTGAGCTAATACTTATGCAATGTGGAGCTGATGGGCTAAAAGGAGACCCAATAACTCATTTAAGATACACTCCAAAAGCTCATGCCTTTACAACAAAAAAATTACATGCTTTAGCCCATAAACATTGTAAAGGTAAATTGGTGGCTTTTGGAGGGGGAGGTTATAATTTAGATAATGTGGCTTCAGCTTGGATGGAAGTGATTAGAGAATTAGCTTCTGAATATTAAAATCTTATACTTGAAACCAAGAGTAAATCTCAAAAAAGAAGACTCCAGAAACTATCAGCAGAATAAATCCTAGGAGCTTTTTTAGCTTCCAAGAAGCAATGATTCCAGTATATTTAGCACCCATGAAACCTCCAACCATGGCTGCTCCTCCCATTACTAATAGTATTAACCAATTTATTTGACCAAAGGTTATATGCCCCAAGAAGCCAAAGAACCCCATAACAAAAGCCACAGATGTATTTGTTCCTACAGCTATCTTTGGCTCCATATTTAGCATTTTAACCATGGCTGGAATCCTTAAAGTACCTAAAACGAGACCAACCATCCCTCCTAATAAGCCAATGAGAAAACCTAGGAACAATTCTTCCAAAATTCTTGAAGACCCAATTTTTTCTCTCTTTAAAGAAAGGGCTTCAGAATTGCCACCCTTTGGTTTCTTTGTTTTTGCAAAATCTATTCCTTGCCAAAGAAGGATCAAAGCAATAACAAATAATAATATCCAGGCTGGGATTATCCAGCTAAGATACCCCCCTATAAAGGCCCCTAAAGCTGATGAAAAGGACATGATAACAAAGACTTGGTAATCTACCCTTTTTTCTTTAGCATGCCTAATAAAGCTAGAGAAAGAACCTAAAGTGCTGATCCCAATATTTGTCCCAGCCGCCATAGCAGGATTCAAAGCAAAGATATAGATGATGGGAAGTCTTAGAACTCCGAGAACAAGCCCTACAATCCCTCCCACAAAACCAATTAAATAGCCTAAAACACCTATCGATAAAAGAGCAAATATATCTACCATCTAACTCACCTTAAAAGCTGGGATATAATAATATAATTTCTCTATCACTCATCTTTAAGTTTTTCAATTGATTTTCAATTCCTTTCAAAACTATCTACATGCTGATAGAATGCTATTTACATTATTCTGATAACCTCTCTATTCTTTAATATTACAACCCCACTATCTAAATGCCTTATGAGTGTTACATCTTCAGGTAAAATATCAGTCCCAAGAGGTTCATTAGGTAAATTATCCTCTAATCCTGCTTTAACATAAATGTAGGGTAAATTATAGCTCCAATCTAAATTTAAAGCCTTTAAAGATAGATGGCACCACAGGCCTAAAGTGGTATGAACTTTAACATTTACTTCAGTTATTTTAGGTGCATTTTCTCTATCATATTTTATGTCTATACAGTAGAAACCTGATGGATTAGAATCCATATTTTTTACAGCTCTTATACATAGCTCATTAACCTTCTCGTCTTTAATAGTTCTAGCAACAGTGGGGGTCCCAGTTATTCCTGATGGAGATAATTGAGGGTATATATAAAAAAGCCTTTCCCTTGTAAAACTTGCATAAAGTTTTCCCTTAAACCATAGGCTATCCCAAGCTACATCTTTCCCTGGTAAGAACTCTTGTATCATGAACTCTTCTTTATCTATTTTCTTTAAATTCCAAAGCTCAACCCATTTTCTTGCCTCTTCTAAACTATATATGGGTAAAGATAATCTACCTCCTGCGCCTTTTCTAGCTCTAATCCATAGAGGAAAACCATGCTCACGAGCTAATTCTTCTAAATTTTCTTCGCTATAAAGCCTTGTAGTAGGCATATTTATTTTTCCTTTAAGCTTTTCATAGGTTAGATATTTATCCCTTGAAATTTTTACCACTTCTTTTCTGGCTATAAGGGTTTTAGCTTTAATTTTTTCAATATTCTGGCTTAAGATCTCTAACTCAGGTTCAGGATTAGGGTGAATAAAATCTACCCTTTCTTCCGAGCATAAATGGTTTATAAAATCTATAAAGCTTGGATCTTCTCGTTTAGGCGCTTTGTAGCGCTTATTTAAATAGCTATTTAGGATCAGGTAAAATTCGTTTGTATCTATACCAACAATATAAAATTTTTCTGGTGAGCAGCTTAAAGACCTTAAAAAATTAATACAACCAACACTTCCAGCTCCAGTAGCTAAAATTCTAATTTCCTTCATTTTTAGTCCTCATAACTACCTTTTGTATTTTATTAGCTATTAAAGATGCAAAGGCACCAGCCCCTACCCCATTATCTATATTAACTACAGCTAAGCCAGGAGAGCAGGATTGAAGCATACTCAGCAGAGCACTTTTTCCCCTAGAACCAAACCCATATCCAATAGAAGTTGGAACCCCAATAACGGGCAGATCTATTAAACCGGAAACCACCGAAGGTAAAGCCCCCTCCATTCCTGCTACAACTATTACCACATCACAATCTTTTTCAATGATCTCTTTTAAAGGCTTGAACAATCTGTGTAAGCCCCCTACACCTACATCGTAAAAGCACAAAGCTTCAAAGCCCATCTCTTCAACTATAACCTTTGCCTCTTCAGCAATGGGTATATCTGAAGTTCCAGCAGATATTATGGCTATCTTTCTATCCTTTGGTTTTACCTCAAAGCCCTTTTTTCTGATAACAAGAACACGAGCTTTATCATTATACTTCAAATTCAATTCCTCTAAATTTAGAGTCTTTTCCATCTTTCTATAAGAATCTTCATCAACCCTGCTTATAATTACCCTATCTTCCCTCTCTAAGACCTTTTTAGCAATTCTAATTAACTGCTCAAAGCTCTTTCCCATGGCTAAAACTATCTCTGGAAATCCTTTCCTTAGCTCTCTATTTACATCGAACTTTAAAGAACCTTCTAACTCCTCTAAGTAATTTAGCCTTATTCTCTTTTCAGCCTCTTCTAAACTTATTTCTCCTTTTAAAAGTTTATCCAATATCTCTCTAATTCCCACACCTTAATTAAGGTATTAAGGGTTCAAAAGTCTTAATAATTTTTATAGGCTCTTTTCTTCACTTATAAGGGGAAAGAAGAAAATTGCTCATCTTTACGCTAGTAAAGGGAGTACCGTCAAAGACCACACAAGTTATAATGGTAGGGGGTGTACTAAAGAGAGAAACCATGGATATAGTTTTAAACCCCTATGATGTAAAGGCTCTTCAAGCTTCCGATTACGTTAAAAGAAAAATAGGAGGGAAAGTTATAGCCATAACCATGGGCCCTGATTTTAAACTTTTGCCCATAATGAAAAAACTTTTTCAAATGGATATTGAGGGAATAGATGAAGCAGTGATTTTAAGCGATAAAAGGATGGCAGGAGCGGATACTTTAGCTACCTCTTACACTTTAGCTTTAGGTATTAGAAAGATTTTAGCTATTCATAAAGAAGCCATAAGTAAGCTCATAGAAACTGTAGATAAAAAAAGTAAAGAAGAAGTTGAAAGGCTTTCTCACGATCTTTACGAAAAGAACCTTTTACCCAATAAGATTTACACTACCTTAAAGAGCATTAAAGATAGCTTAATCCAGAGATACCTAAAGGACGAAATTTCTAAAGAAGAGGTTTTAGATCTTTTAGAAAATGAAATGAAAGAAATGGATAAATTCGTCATTTTTGCAGGGATTAAAAGTTCTGATGGAGAGACAAGTAGTGTAGGGCCTCAAGTAGCTGAAGGATTAAGTGAGTTATTAGGAAATACCATACCAAACGTTACCTTTTGTAACGAGTTTAGAATTAATAATGGAATTGTGAATCTAAAAAGAAAGATAGCCAATAGGTTAGAGCTCTTAGAGGCTTCCTTTCCTCTTTTAATAACACTTGTTAATGAGTATGAGCCTGAGCCAGTTTTGGCAAGTTTTAAATGGAAGGTTAGAGCTGAGAATTATAAGGGAAAGGTATTTAACCCTTACATATGGAATGTCGAGCAAATAGATGCTGATGTAAATAGGGTGGGTTTAATTGGTTCCCCCACTTTGGTAGGTCCAGGAATCGATGTAGGCAAGCCCCCAACCCAAAAATTTATAGGAAAAAGCTTAGTTTTCAAGAGAAAGATAGAAAGCATTACTATGGATGATATAAAGTACGGTCCCTATGATGAAGGAGAATTAGCTGATAATCTCCCCGAAAGATTAAAACAGTACTTCCTTGAGAGAGGGGATCTAGAGTACTTTAGCTATGGAAGATTAGTTAGAGAGATCATAGGTAAATGAATTTCAATAAGGAAGATTATAAAGATGTTTGGGCTTACCTCTCTACCATTGATGGTAAAATAACGAAACCTTCCCTTGAGCTTTTAGCTGCAGCTAGAAAAGTGGCTGATAAATTAAACCAAAAGGCTGTAGGAATTATAGTTGGTAAAAGAGATTATGAGTTAGCAAAAAGGGCTATTCATCATGGAGCTGATAAGGTAATCTTAGTTAACCATGATAAATTGCAAAACTATCTTTGTTTACCTTATACATCAGCTTTAACTCAACTATGTTTAGCCTATAAACCTTACATTTTTCTCTTTATTGCCGATGAGATTGGTAAAGAATTAGGCCCAAGGTTAGCCTATAGACTAAAGACTGGCTTAGCTGCAGATAATATAGAGTTAGATATAGGAGATTATTATAATCCTCAAAATGGGACTCACTACAAAAGCTTGCTCATTCAAATTAGACCAGATTTTGGTACAAGAATAGCTAAAATCTACACTCCGAAACATAGACCTCAAATAGCTTCCGTAAGACCTGGAAACTTTGAACCCTTAAAGGAGAATAGAGAGAGGAAGGGGGAAATTTTGGAGTTTTCACCTACTTTAAGCTCTTCTGATTTTATGGTAGTTTTGAAGGAAATTAAAGAATTACCAAAGCCAAAGGTGGATTTAGAGGGAGCTCAAGCTATAGTAAGTTTAGGTTTAGGTATTTTGAGAGATGGTAAGGGAAATCCAAGAAACCCCTTAGAAGCTTATAATTTAGCTGAAGAGTTGGCTAAAGCTATAAGAGAAAAGTTTGGCTTGAGGACAGAAATTGGAGCAACGAGAGCTTTAATTTACTCAGAGCTAAAGGAGCTGAGAGGCTTGATTACAAAAGAGAATCAGGTAGGACAGACAGGGAAAACTGTTAGCCCTGAAATCTACATTGCCTTAGGTATAAGTGGGGCTGTTCAACATAGAGTTGGGATGATAAGATCTAAGAGGATCATTGCGATAAATACTGATCCTAATGCTCCTATCTTTCAAGTAGCTCATTACGGGATAATTGGAGATATTTATGAAGAGGTACCAAAGCTTATAGAAGCTATAAGAAGGGGCTAGGATGGAAAAGTTTGATGTTATAATAGTTGGTGCTGGTCCAGCTGGAAGTGCCTGTGCTTACTATTTAGCTAAAGAGGGTTATAATGTTCTCTTGTTAGATAAAGCTAAGGTTCCTGGACAAAGAAATATGACAGGAGGGGTTCTTTATGGAGCCTATGAGAAGGGCTATGGTTTAATAGATCTAATACCTGATTTTCAAGAAGAAGCTCCTTTAGAGAGAAAGATTGTAGAGCATTCTGTTTTTATTATTTCAGACCCATTAGAAAAGGATGATAGGCTAAGCTACAAATGCAAAAAGTTAGATGAATCTTCTTTACTTTCTAAGCTAAGGTTAATCTACATAGAAAAAGGAACTGGCTACGACTATTCAGTATTAAGGGCTAAATTTGATAAATGGTTTGCCTTCAAAGCCATGAAAGAAGGTGCTATGCTTAGCACCGAGTCTACTTGTATAGATCTGATAAAGAGAGAAAATAAGATAATAGGGGTTTTGACCAATAGAGAGGAGCTTTATGCTGATCTAATCGTGGATGCCAGTGGTGTAACTTCAAAATTGGTTGAAAAGGCTGGGCTAAGAGGGAAATTAAAGCCAGAAGATGTTTACCATGGGGTTAAACATGTATATAGCTTAGATCCAAAGATCATGGAAGAGAAATTTAAACTAAAGGAGAAGCAAGGTGTAGCCTGGTTTTACTTTGGGCAATTTATGAAGGGGGTTAAAGGAGGAGCCTTTTTGTATACTAATTACGATACCTTATCCATAGGAATAGTAATAAGCTTGGATTCCTTCTTAAAGAAATCCTTAGAGGAGCCCTATGAAATAGGAAAACCTTTGGAGATTCTTGAAGCCCTTGAGAACCATCCAATTTTATCGAACTATTTGGAAGGAGCAAAGCTTGTTGAATATTCTGCTCATAATATACCGAAAGGTTACAGATGCATGCTTAACGAACCTTATAAAGACGGATTTTTAGTAGCAGGGGATGCTTTAGGCACCTTTGTTAAGTTGGGGAACCTTATAGATGGTATGAGAAGGGCTATAGCTTCTGGTATAATGGCAGCCCAAACTTACATTAAGGCTAAGAAATTGAAGGATTTCTCATCTAAAACCCTCTCCCTTTACAGAGAGCTATTAGCCCCTATCTATAGAGACATAAAGAGGTCAAAGAGAGATAGTAGAATAAGTGAGAGCAATTTTGCCTATAATTTGTTTCCAAAGCTCATCTTTACTTTAGGGATGGCAAAGAGGTATCAGGCTCCTAAAGAAAAAATATATGAACCTAAGGATTCTCTTCAGAAAATTCAGGATAGAACCAGTTTGCTCGATTACTATGAAGATAAAGAATATTCTCATATAAAGGTGAATTATGAATTGGCCTCAAAGTCTAAGCATAAACCTTGGATACCAGCTTGCCCCACAAATTGTTACACTTTGGTTTTGAATAAAGGGGTCTACGCTTCCTATAGAGATTTGTATGAGTTCAATCTAAAGACATTAGAATCAAAATTAAAGGGAAAGGAGCTTAGAATTGAAGCCTTAAAGGTAACTAAGGAAGATATTGCTAAAGGTGAGTTAAGATTTGATCATATAGCCTGTGTAGCTTGTGGTACTTGTGGTGTGATAGGCCCTGAGGAGCAAATCCTCTTTGATCATGAATTGGATGGTCATGGTGTTAAATATAAGTATGGATGATTGAATTGGCTATCCCTGAAGCTGAAGAAATGATTATTCAAAAAACAGTCCTAGAATTATATAGAACCCTTTCCTTTGCAAATCTATATGTGTAAAATATCTTTACCTTGCTAATATGTAGGAAAGAAATATATAAATTAATTTTATAAAATAGAGCTGTAATGATTAGCATTGTAGGAAGTGGAAGGGTTGGAAGCGCTGTAGCTCTAAATCTTATTTTTAAGGAATTAGATGATATTATTCTCTTAGATGTTGTGGAAGGATTACCTCAAGGAGAAGCCTTGGATTTAGGGCATATGGCTTCAAGAATGGGCAAAGATGTTAAAATAGAAGGTTCTTCTGATTTTTCATCTATAAGGGGTTCTGATCTGATCATAATAACAGCAGGATCAGCTAGAAAGCCTGGAATGACTAGAATGGACCTTTTACACAAGAACTTTGAAATAATCAAGGATATTGCTGAGAAGGTTAAAGCCTATGCTCCAAATTCAAAGGTTTTGATGGTTACTAATCCTTTGGATGTTATGACCTATGTAGCCTTAAAGGTTACTGGCTTTGAACCTCATAGAGTCTTTGGAATGGGAGGAATATTGGATTCATCAAGATTTATTTATTATATAAATAAGGCTTTAAAGGTTTCAAGAAGATCCATCGATGCTATGGTAATAGGGGAGCATGGAGAGAATATGCTTCCCTTAATAAGATACTCATCAGTAGCAGGAATACCCTTAACAAAATTTCTAAATGAGCAAGAGCAGAAGAAGATTTTAGAGAGTACTGTTAAGGCTGCTGCTGAAGTTATAGCCTTAAAGGGAGCAACAGTTTATGCCCCAGCTTACGCTGTAGCGCAGATGGCTGAAGCTGTTATAAAGGATAATAAAGAGCTCTTTCCTCTTTCAACCTACTTAAAGGGTGAATATGGGGTTAGGGGAGTATGTATAGGAGTTCCAGCCCTTCTAGGAGCTAATGGTGTTGAGAGGATTATTGAGTTAGAACTTAATGAGGAAGAAAGAAGTATATTTAATAGAGGAGTGGAAGCCATAAAAAAGGCTATAGTAGAAATAGGTTTTGGTAATGAAGAATAAGATTCTCTATATTGACTGCAGTTTAGCTGGTATTTCAGGGGATGCTTTTTTATCTTCTCTTATAGATTTAGGAGTCGATGAAGAAAGGATAAAGCAAGCTGTAGATGTGATTGCTCAAGAGCTTAAGGTAAAAAATTATAATTTTTCTTTGCAAGATGTCTTAAGGAAGGAATTTAGGGCAAAGTATCTAGAGCTTGAAGTTAAAGAAGATAAAGCCTATAGAGAGGGAAAAGAGCTTAAAAAAGGTTTAGAGAGTATATTAAATAATTTAAAGCTTAGTGATAGGGCCAAGGAATATTCAAGAAGAGCCTTAAATCAGTTAGTAGAGGTTGAAGCAAATTTACACAGAGAGAGCTTAGAGGAAGTTCATTTGCATGAAGCTGGCTCTATGGATACTTTAGTGGATATAATCTGTAGTGCCTTAGCTTTAGATGCTCTGAATCTCTTTGAAGAGGCTCTCTTTGTATCTTCTCCGGTAGCTTTAGGTAGCGGATTTTTAGAATTTTCTCATGGTAAAGTATCTTTACCAGCTCCAGCTACCTTGGAATTGTTAAGGGGTAAAGGTTTTTTGGTTCATGGAGGTTTTGTTAAGGAAGAGCTTACAACACCAACAGGAGCTGCTATTTTGGGCTCCTTAGTTAATTATTGTACGGATACTTTCCCCAAGATGAAGATAGATAAGATAGGTTATGGTGCTGGGAAGAGGGAATTTGAAAACATACCCAATATATTAAGAGTGGTTTTAGGAGGAAACTATAATTTATTTGAAGAACCTCTTTACATCTTAGAGACCAATTTGGATGATGTTACAGGGGAGCTCCTGGGCTATCTTATAGACAAGCTTATGAAGGAAGGAGCTAAAGATGTGAATGTTATTCCTATGGTGGGTAAAAAGAGCAGAACTGTAAATATGCTTAGAGCTTTATGTGATAGTAAAGATTTGGAAAGATTAACTGGCATCATCTTTAAGGAGAGTGGTACCTTAGGCGTTAGGGTAATACCTTGCTCTAGATACCTTTTAAGGAGAGAGATTCTGAAGTTTAGGGTTAAGGTAAAAGGAAAGGATTTTGAGGTTAATGCAAAGATAGCTAGAGATAAATTTGGAGATGTAACAGGTTTTAAGGCAGAATTTGATGATGTATCAAAAATAGCTGAAGCTACCGATTTACCTTTAAAGGATGTTTATAATATTGTAAATAGAGAAATTGAGAAGAACTTAAAAAGGTATTAGTAGAAAGAGGGCATATTTAGTTATCACAAAGTAAAGCCATTAATAACATAAACAACATTTTTACTTCCTTAAGTAAAACAACTTTATTTAACTTTTTATAAAGGAGCTTTCATGCTCCACGGCATCTTGTAGTATAACGTTTTTCTTTAATGCAACTTCAAATTCTTTAGGAGTCTAGGCAAGGATCTCAAGAGATATTCTTTTTGTAGCTAAATTCCTGATTATAGATTAACGTTTAGCATAATTTAAACCATAAAGGCCTTAGATATCACTATAAGGTCTACATGCTATCCTCTATCCAGTCTACCTGAGCAAAACTTATAAAAAAGTAGATGGCATCCACATCTAATTTTCTAACTATCTTCTTAACTAAGACAAGTACTCTTTTCTTCACCTTTAGAGGTATATTTTTAAGGCTTCTTCAAGGAATACTAGATCTCTCTCCAATAACTTTAAGAAGTTCTTTCGCAGATTTAACCATTCTTTTAGTGAACCTCTTATCTATTTCAGTCCAAGGCCTTCTTCCTAGAAACTATAATAGCAGCCTTCAAAGCCTCCTCGCACGCTTGTTGAGTGGCAAATAAGATCCTATTGTTTCTAGACCTTTCCAAAGCATCCTAAGCCTCTTTAACATCCTCTAAGGCCATAAGAAAAGAATCCCTAGCACTTACAGAAGTCGTCTAGCAAATGGGCTTACAGTAAGCATTCAAAAATTAAAAGTTAGGGCAAGTTAAATGAGATTAGTATTGCTAAAGAATTAAAGAAATTGAGTATTAAGCATGAGATATTATTTAGTAGCTAAAGAGGCTAAACTTAATGAGCTTAAGCCACTTATATATTACCATCCTTACAATTCTTCTAAACTTAGTATGCAAGAAAGAGAAGAGGTAGATTAATCTTTAAATTATAGGGCTTTTAAGTTATAGCATGGAAGATGAAATCCATAATTTAGTAGAAAAGTTAAAGAGTTTGATCAAAGACCATGAATTTTACAGAGAAAATTGCTTAAACCTTATAGCCTCTGAAAATATTATGAGCAAGGAAGCAAGGAAAATACTAAGTTCTGATCTGGTTCACAGATATACATCAAGGGATAAATTTTATAGGGGAACAAGATTTTTAGATGAAATAGAATCTTTTGCTGTTGAGCAAGCTAAAAGGCTCTTTAATTGTAAATATGCAGATGTTAGATTATTGTCAGGCCATTTATGCAATATGGCTATGATTTTACTTTTTTGTAAAGAGGGTAAAATTTTATCGGTTTCTTGGAAAAATGGAGGCTATCCAGGGATCTCAGATACAGGATTATCTTCTTTACTTAAGTTAAGCAATATATACTTTCCCTATGATGAAGAAAGAATGAATATTAAGATTAAAGAGAGTTTAGAGCTTATAGAAAGAGAGAAACCAAATTTAATCTTCTTTGGTTCCAGCTTTATCTTATTTACACAACCAGTAAAAGAAATAGCTCCCTTCTTTAATGGGGTAAAGGTATATGATGCTTCTCACGTTTTAGGATTAATAGCTGGAAGAAGGTTTCAAAAGCCTTTAGAAGAAGGTTGTAATTTTATAATAGGTTCAACTCATAAAAGCTTCCCAGGCCCCCAGGGAGGTATACTATTATCCAACGATGATAGATTCTTAGAACTAGAAAAAAATATTCAGCTAAAGATTGTGGATAATGCCCATTGGAATAGAATAGCCTCTTTAGCCTATTCGTTATTAGAGATGAGGTATTTTGGAGAAAAATATGCCGAACAAATCATCAGAAATGCTAAAGCCCTAGCAAAGGGTTTAGATGAGTTAAAGGTGAGGGTTAAAGCAAAGGAATTAGGTTTTACCAATTCTCACCAAGTTATATTAGATTACGATTCAAAGGAAAGTGTAATTATAGCTGATAAATTGGAAAGAGCAAATATAATAGTGGATTCAGGGGGAAGGATAGGGGTTAACGAGATAACGAGAAAGGGCATGAAGGAAGAAGAGATGGATAAAATCTCTCAAGCCCTAGCTTCTGTAATTTTGAAGGATAATTATGAGGAAGCAAAGAGTATAGTTGAAAAATTAATTAAAGATTTTAATACCCTTCATTTTACCTTCTCGGCTTAGTTGAAAGATACCTATAAAGCATAAAAGGGAAAATATGAGACCTAAAGATCCTTTTACCCAAAACAAAAAGCTTTCATTAACTCTATAAATTTTATCAATTTCTCCATAGTTCCATAGGTTTAATCTTTCTAATAAGGGAGAAAAATTTAAGAGACCAAAGTTTGAAAGGGAGAAAATTATAGGTATTAATTGGAGAATTATAGCGTAAGTTAAGATTTTCTTATCCTCTTTTAAAGCATAAAGGGTTAAAGCCAAGATAAAGGGTTCGATGATCAACTGCTCTGAAACTCGAGAAAATAAAGATAAGAAGGAAAGATGAATTATTAGGCTATATTTTATCAAATTATCATCCTTTAGATTTCTAAAGAAAAGAGTGGGAGGAATTATTATGGCTGGTATCCAGAGAATTTGAGCTAATTCCTTTAAATTTAAAAAGGGGTAAAGAAGATACCATAAATTCATAAGAGGATTTGGAGCAACACAACCATCACAATTTAAAGAAAAGACTTGATAGTATAGGGTTAAATAGAGAGGATAAGGATCCCAAAGGTAAGCCATTAATGTGCTAAAAGTAATTAAGAAAGGAGGTATTAACGCTATAAATAGATTCTTTAAAGAGCTTAAGAAGCCTTTATATTTAAGAGAATAAGTAAAAAGGAGAGGTAAGAGTATAGCTGGATAAAGCTTTAAAGCTATGCTGAAGCCTAAGGTTAAAAAGCCTAAATTAAATCTTTTGCTTATAAGAAGGATTAAGCTCAGTAGAGTAAGCAAAGAGGATAGGGAATTGAGCTGCCCCCAAATGGCAGAAATATAGATTATAATTGGGGAAGTAACTATCAAGATGAATACTTTTTTACTTAATACACCATGGTGTTTTTTATCTAAAAATACCTTAACTAAAATAGCTAGTGTCAGATGGGCTAAAATTAAGGGCATTTTGATAAAGATTAGCCATAGCTCATAGTTATAGCTAAAGAATTTATAAAGAGAGTAGCTTAGTAAAGCCCAGTAAGACCATAAAGGCAAATAACCTAAGTGATGGTTAGGATAGTATATATTCTCCCCATTACTCATCAATGCTCCAGTCTTAAACCATATACTAAGATCAAAACCATGTCTAGTAAAGGGAGATAAAGTTAATTCAAAAAGTAGAATTATAATAGCCAATAAAAGAAGCTTTTTATCTAGCATCGGCTAATATTCTTTAAATATTGTCCTTTAAAAGATTATATGTGGAAGAACTTGAGGTATCTATTGGAATCTGTGCTTTTAATGAAGCTCAAAATATGGAGAATCTTTTGAATTTTTTAAGAAAGGAAATTGGCTCTAAGGATGAAATCCTTATAGTGGTATCAGGTTCTACCGATGGAACTGATGATATTGTTAGAAAGATGAGCGTTAGAGATGATAGAATAAGGCTCATCATTGAAGAGGAAAGGTTTGGGAAAAGTCAAGCCCTTTCAAAAATTTTAAAGGAGGCTAAGAAAGATTTAATTCTTTATTTGTCTGCTGATGCTTATCCAGTAAAAGGCTCCATTAGAAAATTAGTTCATGCTATGAAAAGGGATAATTTGGGTTTAGCCTGTGCTTACCCTTTCCCTTTAAATGAGGATAAAGGCTTAGTAAATAAGATGGGAATTTTGCTTTGGAGTCTACATGGAGAAATTATGAAAGAATTATCTTTTAGAGATGAATTAAAGCATGCAAGTGATATGTTCTGTGTAAGAAAGGGTATAGTTAATAACATACCTCTTAACGTTATAAATGATGATGGATACTTAGCCATGATGTTTAAAAGAAAGGGTTTAAAGGTTAAGCTTATAGAGGATGCGAAGGTTAAAATTTGGAGTCCTGATAGAATATGTGAGTTCTTATCACAGAGAAGAAGAATCCTTTATGGTCATATGATTAACAAAAGAATTTTGAAGGAATCTCCAAATTATATGGGCTACTTGCTTCTATCAAAGAGTAAATTAGCTCTAAAGGTATTGATTAAGACTTTAACCAAGAAGCCCTATCTTCTCTCTGCTTTAATTTTGTTTTTAGTTGAAATAATTTCTTACTTAATGGGAATTTTGGATCTAATGACCGAAAAGGATCATAAAAAATGGTCTATAGCTTATAGCACTAAAAGAGCCTATAGAAGCTAATTTCTCTTACTATACTCAAAGAGGTTTATACCCCAAACTAAAGCAACCGAAATCAAGATTGAGAAAGCTATAGGTGAATTATAATTTATTTCTAAGGATTGATTCATATTAGCCTCATCTTGAGGAGAGTAGGGTTTACCAGTAATTGGATTTATAAGGTTCTCAACAGGTGCATAGTCATCTGTAAGGATCGGTATATCTTCAAGGTTAGCGGCTGTATGTTGGAATTGGTATACATTGTTAAGGTATTTCTTTAGTTCATTCCTATAAGGTATGTTGGAATTAGATAGCAAGCTATTGAGCTCCTCTTCCCTAATGAGAATTTCCTTTAGAGCAACGACCATTACATTTTGAACTCTGCTAATCTCAGAAGATACAGGAAAAAGGTATACCTTTGGAAATAAGCTTTGAAGGGTTTTGTATTGAGCCCTTAATATGTTAGATGTATCTCCTACAAGGGAGGCTATTATATTACTAACTATAACACCATTAGGTGCTAATCTATCGTAGAGAAGAAAAAAGAATTCTTTTGTCATAAGATGAAAAGGAATGTAGGTTTTTGAATAAGCATCAAGCACTATAACATCGTACTTTTTTTCTGAATTTCTGAGAAAGTTTCTAGCATCATCGTTGAATATTTGAAGCCTTGAATTAGGTTTTATATTAAAATATTCTTGAGCTACCCTTATAACATCTGAATCAATTTCTACCACATCGATTCTTACATGGGGATAGGATTCAAGAAAGCTTTTAGGTCCGGAGAAGCTACCACCCCCTACAAACAAAACTTCCTTAAAGTTAGGGTTAAAGGCATAAGCAAGATGGAAAAGCCTGGTATAAGGGAAGACTAAATTGTTTGACCCATTTAGATACATGGCACCATGAGGTAAACCATTAAGATATAGAGTCCTTAAAGAATCTCTATCTACAACATCAAGATGGTTATAAAAAGTTTCCTTCTCATATATAACATTCCCTGCATGAACATACAGATTCTGCAAAACTCCACTCAAAGGAAAGGTTATAGTTATTAAAGTTATGATAAAGAGTGCTTTTCCAATTCTTCTAACTCCCATTATAGAGGAGACCATTAAAGAGAGCCCTAGGGCAAAGATGATGCTTCTCAAATCTAGGGTAGGTATGAGAACGAAAACCGTTAGAAAGGTCCCTATTATGCTTCCAAGGGTGGATAGAGCATAAAGGTTTCCAGCTATCTTCCCAAGCCTCTCTGTACTTTTTGTAGCCAGCTTAACAGCATAGGGGGGAAACCATCCCTAGAATTATGGAAGGAGGGGCTAAGAGAATCGTAGTAGTGAAAAGGGGACCATACCTATCATCAAAGTCTAAGGCTAAAGAAGTCTCAAGGGTATAGGGAGAGAGGAAGGGTATGAGAATCACATATATGCCTGCAGAGAAGATTATAGATGAAAAGATTTTAAAACTGGGATTTTTATCAGCCAATCTACCACCTAAATAGTATCCTGAGCTAAGCCCTGTTAAAACTACACCTATCAAACTTCCCCAAACGAATATAGAGTTTCCATAACTTGGGGCTAGGATTCTACTTCCCAGTATCTCTAAGGCCATAACTACAGTCCCTGAAACAAAGACCCCTATTCTTAGCCAAATTAACTGTTCCTTTAATTTCCATTCCAATCCTGACATCTCACTTTATACCCTTCTTTCTTAGCCTAAAAATATTATACGTATCTTACCATTAAAATTTAAATCTTAAAGGTTAATAATCTTTAAAGTTTGGTAGAATTTGCTTACTTTCTCTCAATTTTAGGATTAGGTTTTCTTCATGGGTTAGAGCCTGGTCACGGATGGCCTATAGCGGCTCTCTTGGCTATGAATAAGAAAAGGCCTCTACTTTACGGGTTCTTCGCCTCAAACATTCTTTCCTTTGCCCATATGTTTAGCTCTTTATTTTTGGTAATGGTTTATTTTTTAGTTAGGTTTTTCTTTGAAATCTCCCTTCCTTATATAAAATACATAGCTTCCTTCCTACTATTTTTGCTAGGTTTAAAAATTCTTTTAGGGAAAAGGAAAGGAGAAACAAAGAGAGAATTTATAACCCTTAAAAGATTTATACTATTTTCTTTAACCCTAGGCTTTGCTCATGAGGAGGAGATAGTTTTGTTAGGTTTTACTTTACAAGGATTAGACCCTTTATTACTTATGCTTCTTTATAGTATAGCTCTTCTACTGACCATAGTAGGAATGACTCTCATATCCTTACAGGCTTATAATAAGGTAAGGAGTAGAATAACTATATTTGAATTTTATATAAATAAGCTTTCAGGTTTAGTTATTATAGTTTCAGCTGTATTCTTCTTACTAAATATACGTTAAACTTTTTAAGGCTTAAAAGTATTGATAATCTTTTAATAGATGTGTGAGATTCCTTCTAAAGTTAGCTTCAATACCTATAATTATGAGCTTAGAGAAGTTAATCTGGCTAGTAGGAAGGTTCTACAAGGGAAAAACTAAAGCTTTACCCTTTAAAGGAATGGTTCTTATATTCTTTCACAGATTCTTCACGAGAAATAAAAGATACTACGCCATAGAAATAGATTATGTAAAAAGTATAGAGAAGGGTAAAATTGAATTGTATTGGTTAGTAATTTCCAACGCTGGAATAAAATTATATCGTTCTTTAATAGATAAATTTACTTTAAGAATTTTATATTTTCAAGGAAAGGAATTAAAGGGTCATGGTAACGTTCTCTGGTTAAATGAAGAGGCTTTGAAGGAGGGAAAAGCAAAGATATACGATAAGGATATGCGCCTTATAAAAAAAGGAAAAATTATTATTGCGAAAGCCTTAATTAAAGAAAATAGAAAAGTTGAGCGCTTTAAGGTAATTTATGATTCGGATAGATTACTTGAAATAAAGACAGAAAACTTTGGTCTATTTAATAAAGAGTTTTACTTAGAAAGTTATGAGCTCATCTTTAATAATTGTGGGTTAAATTTGAGTAAAGTTTTTATGTATTGAACTCTCTTACTATGCGTGCTTAATACCCTTCATAAAGACCTTTTAACACTTGTTTACATATCTTCCTTAAATGGATACGCTTTAAGCTTAACTGAGCTCTCAAAACTTTTAGGAATCAATCCATTTACTTTGGAGAATGAAATTAAGATTTTAAGGAAGGATTTTAGCTTAAGAGATGGTTTAATAGTAGCAAAGGGTTACGAACATTTATTTGATGAAAAAGTATTAAGGTGGAAAAACTCCGAATTTTTCTTAAAGAATGCAAAAATCTTCGCCAAAGAACTTATAAAGAGAGATTCAAATCTTAAATTCTTGGCTTTATGTGGTTCCACAGCCTATAGAAGTGCCAGTAAAGATGATGACATAGATATATTTCTTATAACGGATAAGGGAAGGCTATGGTTAAGTTTATTCAAAGCTTTTTTATTGGCAAGAGTTTTTGAATTAAAGGCAAAAGTAAGAGGTTTCAAGTTATCCTTCTGCTTTAGCTATGTAATGGATGAAAGGGAAATAAAAAGAGAATTTGCTAGCAGAAACTCCTTTTTCTTTGCCAGAGATGCTTTAACCCTAGATATCCTTTATGGTTATGATTATTATGAAAAACTTATCTTAAAAAATAGGGCCACCCTTACCTTACTCAAGAGAATAAAACCAAAAGTTCATGAAATTAATCTAAAAGTTAAGCGAAAGTTAAAGGTAAATATATTTTGGGATTTTTTTGATTTGATAATTTTTGCTTACCTTGGCTCTTATGTTAGGTTTAAAGCCTATCTCAAGAATCTAAGGATCAAGAAGAAAAACTATACTTTAAAATCTTTTCAAATCTCAACTAAAGAGCATAAGCTTTTATTAGAATCTGAGAAATACAATTTATTGACTAAGTATTATTTAAAGATGGGGGTTCTCAAAGATGGTTGACCTTTTACTAGTTTTCCCTTACTTTCTCTCCTACGATAGAACTCAAAGAAAGTTTAGAAGCCCTTTCCCACCTTTAGGATTAATGTATGTGGCAAGCTCTTTAAGAGAGAAGGGATATTCAGTTAAAATACTGGATTGCACCTTTTTAAGAGATTTAGATGAAGCTAAAGAAAAGATCAAGAGGGAAAGCCCAAACCTAGTAGGAATCTATGGTATGATAACACTAACCAGGAGAGGATTAGAGTTGGCTAAATTTTCAAAGGCTTTGGGCTCAAAGGTTATATATGGAGGACCAGATCCTTCTTTAAGATCTGAAAAATATCTTAAAACAGGCTTTGTAGATTACGTAGTGGTGGGGGAAGGGGAAGAAACGGCCTGTGAGCTCTTAGATTTCCTTATAAAGGGAAGGGTTAAAGTAGAGGAAATTAAAGGTATCCATTATATAAAGAATGGAGAAATTAAGAAGAACCTCCCTAGAAACCCTATAAAGGATTTAGATTCCATACCCTTCCCCAGTAGAGATTTAATAGATAACGAGCTGTATAGAAAGGTTTGGTTAGAGGATCATGGCTATGCTATGAGTTCAATAATCACATCAAGAGGTTGTCCTTATGGTTGTTATTACTGCAGCAATCCCATAGCTCCCTTTGGTAGAAGATATTACTATAGAAGTGTTGAGAATGTGGTTAAAGAGCTTGAGCAGATAGTTTTAGAATTAAGGTTTAATAGAATTTGGTTTGCCGATGATGTGTTTACCATATTAAAGGATAGAACCCTAAAATTATGTGATGAAATAGTTAAGAGAAACCTAAAGTTTGAGTGGTCTTGCTTAACTAGAGCCGATAGGGTTGATGAAGAAACTTTAATAGCTATGAAGAGAGCAGGCTGCGAACTTATCTTCTTTGGTGTAGAATCAGGCTCTCAAAGAATTTTAGATTTGATGAATAGGAATATGAAGATAGAGCATATAAGAAGAGCTTTTAAACTTTGTAAAAAGGTTGGAATAAGAACCCATTCTTTTCTCATGATGGGCTTTCCTGGAGAAGATTACTACTCCATTATGCAAACGATTAGTTTTGTAAAAGAGTTGCTCCCTGATGAATTCAGCTTTACTATTGCTTATCCTTTACCAGGTACTAGGCTCTATAACATGGTGGATCTTATAGATAAAAGGGATGAATGGGATGAAGTTAGCGAAAATTCCTTACTTTTTAAGAGCGATTTACCATCTTGGGCTATAAAATTTGCCCTTTGGAAGGCAAAATATGAAATTCTAGCCGCTAAAAAAGCTATGAAAAAAAGAGCATTTTCCTTTCTAGGTAAGGGATTTAAGATTTTGACAGACCCAATTTTAGGTTTATCTCTTCCAAAGAGAAGTAATTGTAGGGTAGCTGATGCTTTAGTTCAAATTCAAAGATTCAAAGCTTAAAACTTCTTCATATTATTGGTGTAGATTCGCTAGAAAATCTTTACTTTTGGTTTTTAATTTAAGTGTTTACAAGAAGAAAATAAAATAAGTATTAAGTAATTTAAAGAAAGCTAAAATAAGTAGTAAAGGTTAAGAATAAAGAAAACAATCAAAGGTGGAGAAGATGATAAGAAATCCAAAATTTATAGATATAGTAAAGTTTACCCTTTACTTTCTTATAATGAGCCTCATAGCTACTGTTTTACACGAATATTTTCACCTTATTACGCTAAAGGTTTTAGGTGGAAAGGGAACCATAGATTTCAGCTTACAGCCTATAGTGTTTCCCTGGGATGCATCAACCACTAGAGTAGAAATAGCCCCAAAGGGCTTAGCAAACCTACTCCTATTTCATCTATCAGGGAGCTTAGCTACCACTATAATCTTAATAGTAATGTTGGTTTATGAGAAAGATTTTATTAAGAGCTTAGCGTTGAAATTTGTTTTAGCTCCACAGCTTATGTGGAGTGTGACTGAACCTCTTTACGCTTTTGGATTGCTCCCCCTTCTTATTGATGTGAATATAACCTATCATATGCTTCTCTTTTCCTCCTGGTCCATACTCTCAGCTTTCCTTTTAGTAAGGTATAAATTTAGGTAAGAGGGTATTAGAATAGAAAAAAAGAGTATAGAAGAAAGGATACCGTAAAGAGAATAAAGAGGTAAAAGCCCTCCTTCCTGAAAATAAATAAAAGAATATCGAAGGTGCAGAAAGATAAGAGGTAAAGAGAGAAGTAAAAGGTGAGAAAAACCCTTAGGTTTATTAAATAGTTCTGCATCTTTTTTTAAGAAAAGTAAAAATAGAACCATACCAAAAATTTCTAAAGCTATGGATATCTCGTTTAAATAAATTCTTAATCCATACTGATCTAAGCTTGAAGGAAAGTAAAGGGGTACTTCATTAGTTACAAAATCTCCAAAGATTACATGCTGAAGAGTAGCAACGCAATAGGGAAAGGCTTTTATTCCCACGCTCAAGGAAATCAGAAGAAAAGCTACAGTTATGACCAACCAGGAATGGGCCAAACCATGGTGACCCAAGAGCGTACCATAAGGCTCTCTTATAGCAAAAAATCTTTGAAGGACTATATGAGAAATTAGGTCAAAATCAGGTATAGCTCCACATAAAAGGAGTAAAAAAGGGTTAAAGTTTCTATCCTTAAAAAAATTAAGGGTAATCCTACCTAAGACATACCCCCAAAACATATGGGTGACAGTTAGCATCACCTAAACCTTTTTTGTATAACACCAAGAACTAAGAGAGAAAGGGTTAAAATTATTAGCAAGGCTAAGCCTGGAAACTCTGGTATAACGGTTGTGCCTAAGATTCTAATAGACTGGGGTGAACCATCGGATATATATTGGATAGAAAGAGTAGCATGAGTTTGATTTCTATTTTCTGAAAAGGTTATCTCCTTTCCAGCTATAGATGTTGAATATTGTCCATCTAACAAAAGTAAAGGTATGATGATTTCCATTTTTACTAAAGCAAATGCTGCTGAGCTAGAAGTAAAAGCTATCTCCTTTTTTTCAATACTGAATTTAAAGTCTTGTAGGGAAGAATTGGCAACTATTTTAACTGAAAATACTTTGTCATCTTCCCTATGAGCTATAAAGTTTAAAATTTGAGGATTTACAGTTAACTCATAGGTATCACTCTGGCCTAAAAGGTTATTAGCTCTATCCAAGAGCTTTGCTCTAAGAAAATACTTTCCAGTAAAGGGAGGTGTCCAATTAACATAAGCTGAACCAGTAGCAAAACTTTCATCAGCTATGGTTTTCCAATTAGCTTTATCTCTACTATATTCAAGGGTAAATCTATCGCCCTTAGAACCTTCTACTTTTACATTTACTTTCTCTCCGTAAGAGTAAACATCCTTAGGAATGGTAAGGAAAAGTTTGGCAATAACTTTAAACTTTGTTTCAGCACTAACACCTTTGTAAGATGCTTTAACAGTATATTCTCCCAGTGGGCTTCCTTTAGATACAGTAGCTACGGTGGATGAGAAGGTTCCATCTACAGCTGGAGAAGCCTGGTCTATAGCCCAAATACTATTATCTGGGTCTAGGATTTGTATAGCTATGGCAAAACCTTCACTAACCTCAGATACTTTACCTTGAACCTTAACAGGCTCTCCAATGGTGTAAAATTCCTTATCGGTCTTAACCTCAATACTTAAAGCGTAGAGGGGCATTATAAGGGAGGAAACTAAAAATAGCATACTTACTAGAACCATTAATATCTTTTTCATCCTTCTTAACTTAGAAGATAGGCTAAATAAGCCTTTCTGATTTAGAAAAGCGCTTAGCAGAATTTTCTAAAGCTTCAAAGAGAGGCAACTTCTTACCTACAAGGTACATGATTAAGGCCCCCCCTGCCGTGCTGGTATGGTCTATCCATTCCCTTATACCAAACCTTTCTAAGGCTGCTACAAGATGCCCTCCGCTAACTATAGTGGTACCAAAGGAGGAAGCCATGGCCTTTAAAAGGGCTTCAGTACCTATCTGAAAATTCTTATGTTCGAAAAGGCCTGGAGGTCCACTCATAAATATGGTTCCTGCACTTCTAATTATTTTTGAATATATTTCTATAGTTTTACTACCTATATCGCATATCTTCTGCTCTCCTTCTAACTCTGAAACCTCTATTTCCTTTCTTTCATCATCTATACTTATAGCTACATCTTTAGGCATTAGAAAGGTATCAGGATACTTGTTGAGCAAAATCTTTGCCCTTTCCACATACTTTTCCTCATTTTCTATCCCTAAGCTTTGCTTTATTTTGCCACTGGCTTTTAGAAATACGTTAGCTATTAATCCTGTTAGCAAAACTTTATCAGCCCTCTTACTTTCAATTAGTGTATCTATAGCTTCTAACCTATCTGAAATTTTAGCCCCTCCTAATACTGTAACGTAAGGACCTTTAGAAATGCTTAAAATTTTATTTAAGGCTTTAAGCTCTTTTACAACCAATCTTCCTCCAGAAGCTGGTAAAAGTTCAGGAAATCCTACTATAGAGGGATGGGCTCTATGGGCTGTAGGAAAGGCATCTACCACAACCATATCAAAGAATTTGTAAAGTCTTTGAATAAGGATAGTTTTAACGGCATCTTCTGGCTTAAACTCATAATTTTCTTCAGCAACAAATCTCAAATTATCCAGCAAAAGAATTTGACCCTTAGATAAAGAAGAAATGGCATTTCTTGCAGCTGGACCAATCACATCTTCTATAAAAATCACATCCTTACCCAATAGCTTTGATAAAGCTTTAGAGTGCTCTTCTAAAGAAATGAAATCGTATCTTCCAACCCTTCCCTGATGAGAAGCTAAAACCACCTTTGAGTTAGATAAATCTTTTAGGGTTACGCAGGCTTCACTTATTCTGCTAAAATCAAGGAGTTTTCTTGAAAAAGGATCTACAGGTGTATTTAGATCGGCCCTAACAAATACAGTCTTATTTTCAGGCTCGAGATCTTCTATGGTTAAGATTCTTGAACTTGAACCCACAATTTTTTATTCTTATTCCATATAAATAACCTTTACTAAATTGATTAGCTATTCAAAACTCAAAAGATAAGAATTAAGATAAGAATTAAAATTCCTAACGTAATAAAAATGAAAGTAATGAATAGATTAATAGAGAGCCTATCTCTTCTTCTACTTTACTATATTTAATATGCTAAAGTTGTAAGGAATGATGAGTGGGATAAATTTAATAACCCCTTAAATTTCCTTACAATACTATAAGAATCCTTTTAGTATTCAACTTACCGAGAAGATAACCAAAACAATGATGAATTCATTTAGAATTTTCCATCTTCTTAAAAAACAGTGTTAGGAAAACAAGTTAAACAAATAGCGTGAAGAAAGTTAAAATTTTAAGGGTTTCTTCAAGAACCAAGCCTTGACTTCCTCCTTTAGGGAGGAGAAGATTCTAAAAGCTTTATCTATTAGGTTCCTGTTTACTTCCGCATAGACTTTAATGCTCCCTCCTTCAAACTTTATGGTTATATTTCTAAAAGCGCTTTTATAAAGGGTGTATTTTTTACCATCTTTACTAAACATTATCCTTTCTACCGTTAGTAAACCTTTATCCTTTAATTCATTAACCAATCTATAAGCGGAAGTATGTGGAATATTACACTCTTTTATCAAATCCATCACGCTTCTAGCTTTCCATATGGTTCTAGAGAGTATCTTGAGTGCCTGCTCATCAGCAATAGCCCTCATTAAGGCCATCCTTAACCTTTCATCTTTAATGAGCATCTTTATCCAATCCCAAATGTTTTATTACACCTTACATTTTTTCATTTTCTTATAAACTTATCGCTGAATTCCAAATTTGGAACTAAATAAATTGTATGAGCTTAAAATAAAATATGCAAGCGGGTCTAACCATCCAATTTTGCGGCAAACCCTATGGCTAAATCTTCTTTTTTATAATAGTTTAGTCTGAGAAAAGATAAGGGGGCATATATCTACATATTTTTACTATATACACTCATATAAAGTAAAAAGCTGGCTAATTATACTTCTTTGGTAATATGGCTACCTTACTGAAGCCATATGGAAGAATATGTCCAAACTTATAGAATTCAAGGAGCAGATAAATAAAAATACTTTTACTAAGATAAAAGATCTGGCTATTTCAGCTCTTAGGTAAAATCTGAGCTCTTTATGAAGGCTGTCTAATCTATTTTCAAGTTCAACTTGCTTAATCTAATCTATTCTTTTAGCTAAATTGATAAACCCTTGTGAGACTTATCTTTGCTTTTTTCTAAGAGTGCTTTTTACCCTTTCCTTTGCTTTTTACGCTTAGACTAGCAATTTAGAAAATTTGCTAAATAAGGATACACTAGCAAATGAGGCTAAGGCAACCTTTAAAAATTAAGATGGAATTTTAAGAATTGTTTTTCCTAAATATAAGAGGTTAACTATAAAGCGGGATTGAAAGCCAATTAGAAAGAATAGATGCCCCTACAGTAATTTGGATTTTAAAAGGCTTAAAAATTGAAATTTACAAGTAAAATTTATATATAGTTATGCTATACTAAAAATGGCTTGAAAAAGGAGTTTATTCTTACAATTGCTACCATTCTTATAGTCTTTGGGATAGCTGTGCTCCTTTTTTCTGGAATTTTAAATCCTAAGCCAAGCTATACACCGTCTATAGTTTTAGAGGGTAACAGTTTAGCACCAAATTTTATTCTAACCAATCATAAAGGTGAAAAGTTTAATTTAGCTGATGTAAAGGATAAAGTGATTTTAATCTTCTTTGGTTATACTAACTGCCCAGATGTATGCCCCATAGTGATGAGCAAATACGTTGAGCTTACCAAGGTTCTTGGAGAGGATGCTAAGAAAGTGGCTCTGTTATTTATATCTACGGATCCTGAGAGGGATAGTCCCCAGGCTATTAAAGCCTTCATTGAGCGTTTTGACCAAAATCCAAGCCCCTCTATCATTGGATTAACTGGTTCCTTTGAAGAGCTATCTAAAGTTTGGAAAGCTTATAACGTCCCAGTTGAAGTGGAGGAACATAAAGAAGGGGAAAATTACTTAGTGGGTCATTATGCTTTAATTTTTGTAGCCGATAAGAACCATGTTTTGAGGTTTGCCCTCACACCAGAAATGAGCCTAGAAGAATATATACAAACAGTAAGGCTTCTACTTTGAGCAATATAATACTGATCCCTAAAGGAAGGGGTAATAAAATTCTCCTAATTATTTCTGCCATAGGCTATTTAACTTACTATCTTTTCTTTACAGGCATAGTGCAAGTGGATATAATTACTGGTTACTCTATCTTAGGACTATACCTTAAACTTGTATCCATATCTAGTGCTACCTATTCTGGTCCAGCTTTTCAAATCATTAATAGCTCTTCTGTTATAACTATTCGCTCCTTACCTTTTCTCCTTTCCCTTTTCCTTTCTATAGCCTTTGGATTAAATGTAACCCTAATGTGTGTTCTCTATAGGCTAAGGGGCTTTAAAGCTTGCCTTTATGCTGGTGGTGCTGGAGGAATAGGTACCATAATAGCTAACCTTGCTTCTTTCTCTTATCTTTGCTGTGGCTGGGCAGCTTCTTTAGCCCTCATAGGAAGCACATTTCTAGCTACCCTTAGTCCCTTAATCACTCTAGGTGCAGCAGCTTTACTCATGTTTAATGCCTTTCTTCTTGGGAAAAGATACTCCCTTATTACTGCTAAAAGTTTAATTTGATAAATTTTTTACAGTCTATTAACTTACTCTTTTACTACACTTTTTAGCTTAAAATAGATTACTTTTAAAAATTTAAATGCGATTAAAGAGAAGGGTGAAAAATGGTAAAAATTAGAACTGTGAGAGGAGATATAAGTCCAGAGGATCTTGGAGTAACTCTATCCCATGAGCACATCTTGATTAACCTACAATTCTTATGTAATTTAATGATGCCTCAAGAGGCTTCCCTTAGAGCCCTTATGGACAAGCCTGTAACTATAGAAATGATATATCTTCTTAGGAGAGGGGTTAGAAAATTCAACTATGATGATGCCCTTCTTTCTGATATAGATTTGATGGTAAGGGAGCTTTTGGAGTATAAATCCTTTTCTGGAAGAAGCTTGGTAGAGCAAACCCTTCCAGGTATTGGTAGAGACCCTTTAGGGTTAAAGAGAATTTCAGAATTGACAGGGCTAAATATAATCTGCTCAACAGGCTGGTATATAGTATCCTCTCACCCATCTTATGTAAAGAATAAGAGCTCTGAAGAGTTAGCAGATATTATGATAAAAGAGATAGAAGAAGGCATTGATGATATAGGGATTAAAGCTGGAGTAATAGGGGAATGTGGTTGCTCTTTTCCCATACCCTATCATCCTGAAGAGGAGAAGGTTTTAAGAGCTGCTTGTAAAGCTCAGAAAGCTACAGGAGTGGCCTTTAGCTGCCATCCAGCCTTTATAGATGTTGAGAGGAAAGTTTACAGAACCGATGCACCCTTAGCCTACATTAAGCTCATTGAGAAAGAGGGAGCAAACCTTGAGAAGTTCTTCTTAAGTCATAGTGATATTGTCTGCCCAACTTCTGATCATGCATCAAAGCTTTTGGAAAAGGGAATCAATTTGAGCTTTGATACCTTTGGTCAGGATCATTATGATGATTATATCTTTATGGGGGCAAGGCATCCTACCGATCCTGAAAGGATTAGCAATATCGTAGAGCTTTGTAAAAGAGGCTATGAGAAAAATATTATGCTTTCTCAGGATGTTTGCTGGAAGCACCTGTTAAAGAGATATGGAGGACCAGGATACTCTCACCTTCTGGAGCATATTGTTCCCACTTTCAGATACTATGGAGTTAAAGAGAAGCAGATAAGAACCATGCTGATAGATAATCCGAAGAGAATTCTATCTTTCTGAGAGGATTTAAATACCTTATGCAGTAGAGTTAATAGGAACCTGCTCTTATCTATCGTCGTAGAATCTCTTGATATAACGCTAAAATTATACTTTATGAATTGTAACTTAATATAGGAGAGAAAATGGTTAAAAATTTACATCTAAGAACGAATTAAATGGTATCTTAAAAATTATAGTGTACACTTTTTCAGAGCTCTGCTTAGTGAAATTCAGACCCTACCTGGATTATAACAGTAGAGAGATAGGATGATTTATAAAGGGACTAAAATGTCTAAATTAGGAGCCAACTTACAGAACCAATGAGGAAGATCTTTTTGGAAAAAATACCATGGTGTATTCTTTAAAAAGTTACTAATTAACTAAAATAGTTTTGCAAGGGCCCTTTACAAACTAAGAAATTAGAAAATTAAAGATTAAAATACTAACAGATAAACCAGCTCTTATATAGATATTAGGTAGGTCAAAATTTCCTTTAACTCTAAAAACTATCTCAATAACAAAACTCTAAATAACCAATAAAATGTTGCCAAAAATAAATCCACTAAAAACACATTTATACACACTTTTTTATATACCAATAGAGCCTTTAATCTTTCATTCAAATAAAAAGAGCAAAAATCAAAACCTTTCCCTTCAACAGTTAAAATCCATCTTTTGTACGGAGATTTGTTTCAGCAAAATATATAATAGGAGGAAATCAAACAAAGGGGTATGACTAAATCCTTTACAAATTTGAAGAATTTGGGTTTTATAGGATTGGGGAGAATGGGTAATTTGATGGCTAAAAATTTAATTAAAAGAGGCTATCTTCTTAATGTTTGGAATAGAACTATAGAAAAGGCTAAGGAATTATCAAGTTTAGGAGCCTCCATAGCAGAAAATCCAAAGGCTGTAGCTGAGAAAAGTGATGTAATCATATGTATGCTTGCTAATCCTTTAGTTACTGAAGATGTTATCCTTGGGAAAGAGAAGTATATAGGAATATCAGTCTCTGATGGAATTAGCAAGGATAAGATGGTAATAGATATGAGTACAAATAACCCAAAGGTCGTTAAAAGAATGGCAAACACTTTGAAAGATAAAGGTTGTGAGCTTATAGATGCCCCCGTTATGGGTAGTATAAATCTTGCCGCTGAAGGCGGTTTAACCATTCTTGCCTCTGGTAGAGAAGAGAGTGTGAACTTTGTAAAACCTATTTTGGAGGCTATGGGTAAAAAGGTCTGGTATATAGGAGAGGTAGGTTTAGCCTCTTCTCTTAAACTCATACTTAATACCCATCTATGGATAATGCTTGGAGCCTTTTGTGAGACTTTAACCTTAGCAGCTAAGGTAGGAATCGATACAAAGCTAATGTTAGAGGTTTTAAATAGTAGCCCTTTAAAGACTTTCGTCTCAGAAACTAAAGCTAAAAAGGTTTTAGAAAGAGATTGGAGACCTGCTGCAACCTTAGAGATAGCCTTAAAGGATTTAAATCTTGCAGTAGATATGGCTGAAGAAGCTTATGTTCCCATACCTCTTGCCAATCTAATCAAAGATTTGTTTATAGCAGGAATAGCAAAGGGTCTAAAAGATTTAGATTATAGCGCCTTAATTTGCTTATATGAGAGCTTAGCAAAGGTTAAAGTTTCCTAAAGGGTTGTTATAGGTCTGGATTGTAAAATATAAATTTTATTCTCTTCTATACACCACTCTATATCTTGAGGATGCTTAAAGTATTCTTCTATTCTCTTAGCCATTTTACATAAATTGTAAATTTCTGAATCAGAAAGGGACTCTGAATTTGCTAAATCTTTGGGAATTTCTTCCATCTTTGTTCCTTTTCCTTTGTAGAAATCATAAACCACCTTTACTCTTTTGTTTGATATAATACGATGAATAGTTTTACAAAGGTTTTTGTTTACTACATAGTGATCTGGTGTAACAGAGCCAGATACTAAGGCTTCACCTAAACCCCAAACCGATTCTATGATCATTTGCTCTGGGTTTCTAGTTATGGGATGATAAGTAAAGATTACACCAGATTTTTCTGAATTTATCATGCTCTGTACTATTACAGCCATGCTAGCATCCTCATGCTTAATATTTCTAGTTTGTCTATAAATCAGGGCTCTTGGTGTAAATAGGGATAGCCAACACCCTTTAATGCATTCCATAAATTCATCTTCAGAAACATAGAGATAGGTTTCGTGAATACCAGCAAAACTAGATTGGGGTAAATCTTCAGCTATTGAAGAACTTCTAATAGCAACATGATGGTTTTTTTCTCTGAGCACCTTATAGTACTTTATAACTTCATCTGTAATTGCCTTGGGGATCAAAATTTTTGAAAAGACTTCAGATATGGATAAATGAGTCCTTTCTATGGATTTTATATCCTTATAATCTATACTATCCAAGAGGGGTTTTATCTTATCTATTATTCCAGTATTATAAAGAAAATCCTTGTAGGCATTAGCTTTAAGGACATAACCTTTAGGAATAGGGATATGAAGCTTTATTAGCTCACCCAAATTTGCCGCTTTCGCTCCAACAGATTCTAAATTATATCTGGAAACCTCTTCTAACCAAGAAACATAGTTCATAATAACTCACCTTAAATCAAAAGCTTCTCCACTTCATCTATTAAAAGTTGAGGGTTAGGAGCACGTATTAGAAAGTAAGGAATACTTGATAATCTCTTTACAAACTTTGCTCTATTTTCACGTAGTAAGTTGTTATCTAAAAGGGGCATAGCAACATTTGAGCATATAAGGGTAGATAAGGCGTAAAAGGAACTTATACTGTAAAAGGTCTGATATTCTCTCTCAAAAGGGTTTAGATCAATCACATGAATATCAAAGTTACCATCTATATCTGGTAGTATGATTAAATCTGGTTTTGCTGGCAGTTCATAATAAGTAAAGTTGGGTAGTTCTTTAAAGAACTTTGCAACCCCATCTTTTGTTGATGGCTTATCGGACCTTTCAGTACCCTTTAAACGCTTTTTAAGAAATACATCCCTTGTTCCAGATAGTATTAAACCTTTTTTATCACAAATTAAGCTTTCAGTTCCAATGACCTTTCCCTTTCTATTTGAGGCTTCTATTAAACACATGGTCTTACCGTGATTTTCTTCACCACTAAGAAAAATTATGTTTTTACTCTTATAATTTAAGGCTGCTGCATGTAGTGGATAAAGCTCGTTCTCTTCTAACCTCTTTACCAATATGGAAACTAAAATACGCTGAACTTCGCCTTCGCTCCAATTTCCCTTTAGCAAAAGCGTATCATTACGTAATAGTATATTCTTAGAATCTTTATCATCTTCTATAATAATATCGGGATTAGGCTTGCTTGTTTCTTTGCTAAACTCTAATACACCTAGTCTGTAAATTAAATAAGTACTATCTCCAAAGTATTTTTCTAATAAATTATCCTCTGAATCAACACGAACCTTGGCTTTAAGGCACTTAATTTCTATCGATGCTTTAGCTTTATTGCCCATCATTAAAAAGGTTCAATAAAGTAGAAATATATATTTAAGCTAAAGGAATAGCCTACCAAATTTAAGAAGAAAATTAATTTTACCTTTATTTCTCTCTTGAACTATTTGGCTAATCCTTCTGAATCTTACAGCATCAGTTATAGAGCCTGATATTTGATATAGCTTCTTCACAAAGGCTTCCTCCTGATCTATCTCACCCATAATTATTCTGTAAAAAGTTTGTGATTCACAAGTTATAGTGGCTGATGCATTACCTACTTTACCATCTTTTAAAACCATTTTACCATTTTTTATTTCAACATAAAAAGGTTCTTCTCCATACAGCTCAAATTGTATTAAACTTTCCATACTTTCTAGCATTTGCTTTGCTTCCTCTGTACGATTAGCAAGAAATATCAATCCTTTAAGAGCCCTTAAACATTTACCCATGACCTCATTAACGAGCCATAAACTTTAAATTTTTCTAAAGGATACAATATAGAATGCCTGAGCTTGGATATTTTGCCCCTGATGAGTATTTAAAACCTAATTCCATAGAGGAAGTAGTTAATCTTCTTCAGAGATATGGAGATAAAGCAAGAATAGTAGCAGGAGGAACGGCCCTTTACGAGTTAGCGAAAAGGGGTATGATTCCTCAGGTGAAGAAAATGATAGATTTGGAATATTTGAATTTAAGGTATGTACGCTCTGATGAAGAAGGAATAAAGATAGGTTGTATGGTAAAGATATACGAGCTTGCTAATAGCCCCATCTTAGATATTCATCCCTATTACTCTATAAAGGAAGCAGCCCTTAACATAAGACCTGTTCAAATAAGGAATATGGCTACCGTTGGGGGAGAAATTTGTTCAGCTATTCCCTTCCTAGATTTACCAACTGTTTTTCTAGCCTTAGATGCAAAATTAAGGATAATTGGACCAAAGGGAGAAAGGAAAATTGACATGGATGGTTTTTATTTTGATTATTTTCTTACATCTTTAGGTAATGGTGAGTTTGTTATAGAGGTTATGATACCTAAGTTACCAGATAAAACTGGTAGTGCCTTTTTAAAGTTTGAAAGGACGGCTGTAGATTTGCCTTTGGTAAATGTCGGAGTTAGTTTGATGAATAAAAATGGTGAGTGCAAGAATGTAAGAATTGCCTTAGGAGGGGGGAGAACTCATGTAAGGATTAAAAGCTTGGAAAGGGCTTTAGAAGGAAAAAGGTTCAATGATAAGATTTTAGATGATATAGTTCAAAGCTTATCTGATGAGTTTAAACCTATAAGCAGTGCCCACGCATCCACTGAGTATAAACTTGAAATTGCAAAAATACTGTTAAGAGATGCCTTACTTATAGCCTATAAGAGAAGCCAAGGTGATTAAATTAAGCAGAAAGATTACTTTAAATGTTAATGGTAAGAACTATGAGGTTTTATGTGAAGCTGGGGAAAATTTACGGGATGTTCTTAGAGAAAAATTGGGTTTTTTAGGGGTTAAGAAGGGTTGTGATTTTGGTGGTTGTGGTGCCTGCACTGTGATAATTGATGATAATGCCGTATATTCATGTATGACCTGGGCTTATAAAGCTGAAGGAAAAAAAATCACCACCATAGAAGGATTATCCTCTGGAAGGCCTTTACATCCTGTTCAAGAGGCCTTTATAGCTTTAAGTGCCTCTCAATGTGGTTATTGCACTCCTGGAATAGTTATGTCAGCTCTTGCTTTACTAAATAAAAATCCTAAACCATCGTTTGAAGAAATTAAAGAGGCTTTAGCTGGTAATATGTGCCGCTGCACAGGGTATGTTAGATATATTAAAGCCATAGTTAATGCCTGTAAGAATTTAAAGAAGTTTGAATAAAATAAAAGTTTATATGAACCATCTATTAAACAAATTATTAATGAATGCTGAAGATGAATACGTATTCGGGTCTAAAGTAATAGGAAAGTTCTTTGGTGATACAAAATTTCCAGTAGAATGGTCCAATGAAGATGAGAAAAAGCTCCATTGGTGGTTTGATGATTTACATTGCCCGCATCCTTTATCCTTCATGTATGAAAATATCGGTGTAACTGCATCTTGGAATGTTAGATATGCCTTTAGAAGGTTTCGCTTCCCCCAATCTAAAGATTGGATACAAAAGCTCTTTAATAGATATTTACATACTGCCCTTATACCAAGAGAGCCTGAAGAAGCTAAGCGTTATGAAGCCTATTATAACATGATATTCCCAGTATATATTAAAAAATTTCCAGAATGGTGGAAAACAAGATATGAACCAGAGCTTAAAAGAAATTTAGATTACCTTGATAACTTTGATTATGAAAAGGCTTCACTGGCAGAACTAATGGTTCTCTTAGAGGATGCTTTGGATATAAATGATAGACATTGGGAGATTCACTGGATACTCAACTTTGCCCAATTCTTTAGCTTCATAAGATTTAGACAAGTGTATGCGGAAATCTTTGGAGAAATAAAGGAAGAGGATGAAGAAGAGATACAAAAGATGCTTACAAGCTTTGAAGATAAGAATTGGGATGCCATAAAACACCTCTGGTTAATGAAGGAGAGGGTCAAAGCAAGTCCTAATCTAACTAATATATTCAAAAGAGAAAATGCAAAGGAGATACTTGAAGCCTTGAATAAGGATTCAGAAGGTAAAGAATTTATGTTAGAATTTGAAGAGTTTTTAAAGGAATTCGGGGCTAAAGCCATCTATGCTCACGAGTATATATATCCTACTTGGAGGGATGAACCTTCTGCAGTTATTGAGCTTATAAGAACCTACCTTATAATGGATTACAACTTCTATGAGCATTTTTACAGGCTTAAAAATGTTAGGGATGAAGCTATCAAAAAGATGTTTGATAGAGAAATGAAGGAAGAGCAAAGGAAGAAATTGAGTGAAGCTCTTAACGATGCTTTAACTTTAGCTCCCTTAACTCCAAATCACCATTTCTATATTGACCAAGGAACCAATGCAAGAATGAGGCAGGTATTTTTAGAAATAGGAAAGAAGCTTGTAAAGGAGAATGTAATTGATAAGCCTGAGGATATATTCTTCTTATACTATGAAGAGTTACGTGATATAGCATCTAACCCGAACTTTTTGAATGCTAAAGTTTTAATCGAAAGGAGAAGAAAAGAATGGGAGGAAGCCCATAAATTGATTCCGCCTCCCTTTTTAGGAACTGTAACTGAATGGTCAGCAAAGGAAGAAGCATGGAAAGTTGGTTTGTGGGGATGGCAGTTGCCAGAACCTACAAAGAAGGTTAAAGAAGATTTATTGCATGGTTTAGCAGCTTCTCCTGGAGTTGTTGAAGGAATAGCAAGAGTAGTAGTTTCTGTTGAAGAGTTTGATAAGGTTAAGCCTGGAGATATTTTGGTCTGTGATATGACAAATCCGGCCTGGGTCCCTCTATTTCCAAAAATTAAGGGCTTGGTTACCGATTCTGGAGGTTTACTATCTCATCCAGCCATCACTGCGAGAGAATTTAGAATTCCTGCTGTAATTGGTACTGCTATGGCCACAAAGAAGGTAAAAAGTGGTCAAAGGATAAGGGTTGATGGTAGTAAAGGTATCGTTGAGATACTTAAATAGTAAAATGATTAAGGGTAGAAGTCTTTGGGTACAGTTGAGTTAGAAAAAGAAAGAAAAAAAGAATTAATTTATGTAGGAAAAAATTTGCCTAGAATTGATTCCTTAGAGAAGGTTACAGGCTCGGCAAAATACTGTTATGACCTTTTTTTTCCCAATATGCTTTACGCAGCTGTTGTAAGTAGCAAGTATGCCCACGCTTTTATAAAGAGAATAGATACTACTGAAGCCCTTAAATTACAGGGAGTCAGAGCTATCATCACTTCTGAGGATGTACCAAAGAAAAGAAAAGGTCAACTATTTTTTGATAGGCCAATAATTACTAAAAAAGCTAGGTATATAGGAGATGTTATAGCAGCTATAGCTGCTGATACTGAAGAAATTGCTTATGAAGCCGCAAGGAAAATTAAGGTTGAGTATGAGAAACTTCCAGCGATTTTTGATGTAAAAGAAGCCTTTAACATAAATCCAAAGGTAATAGTACATGAAGACTTAGATGAGCTTATAGAAGCCAGTCAAGGTCATCCTTTATTTGAGCAAGATGCCCCTTTTTTTAGAAAAATTTTAAAAGATAGGCCTAATGTATTTGCTAACTTCGAAGGTGAAATTGGTGAGGTAGATAAAGCCTTTAAAGAAGCTGATTTTATAGTTGAAAATGAGTTTAAAACAGGTAGGGTTTATCACGCTGCTGTGGAACCTCATGTAGCTATAGCGAATTATAACCAACATACTGGAGAAGTGACCATTTGGAGTTCATGCCAATGCCCTTATAGAGCTAAGATGGAACTGTGTTATTTGTTTGATCTTGAGCCCTCTAAAGTAACCTTCATAAATCCTTATGTAGGGGGAGGTTTTGGTTCCAAAGGCTATCTAACCATAGAGGATATAGCTTTAGCTCTCTCTATGAAGACAAATAGAGCCGTTAGATTAGCCTATAGTAGAAGAACCGATTTTCTAAGCACAGTTATAAGAAATGCTACCTACTCCCGTATAAGGGATGCTGTAAAGAATGGTAAGATATTAGCAAGAGAAATGGAAGTATTATTTGATGCTGGAGCCTACAATGATGCAACCTTTAAATTTACAAGAAGTGCCATCTTTGCAGCTATAGCCTCTTATTCAATACCAAACTTCAGATTTAAATGCTATGGAGTTTACACAAATACACCAGTAGGTGGAGCTTATAGAGGCTTTGGGATACAGCAGGTCCTTTGGCCTGTAGAGAGGCAGATGGATATTTTAGCTGAAAAGTTATCTATTGATCCAGTGGAGATAAGGAAAAGGCATTTACCAAAAAAAGATGGCTTAAATCCATTATCTAAAGAAAGCTTAGGGGATGTAAAAGCCAATGAGTGCTTGGAAAAGGTTATTGAAGCAATAGATTACTATAATAAGAAGAGTGAGAAAAAGAGTAATGGGAAATGGAAAAAGGGAATTGGTATTACCATGGCAAATAAGCCTATCCATTTACATCATCCTTCAGCTACAGTAAAGATAGATATGAATGGCTTTGTTGAGGTTAGAGTGGGAGTTCAAGAAATTGGAACAGGCTCTTTAACGGCTTTAGCCCAGATTTCCTCAGAAGCATTAAAAACACCTATGGAAAAGGTAAAGATAGTATGGGGGGATACAAGACTTACACCCTATGATGAGGGTACTGCTGGAAGTCGTGTTACAGCTCTTACAGGAAATGCGGTGCTTAGAGCCTGTATGAAAGCTAGGGAAAAGGCCCTTAAACTTGCTTCAAAAAAATTAGGAATACCATGGCACGAATTAGAATATAAAAATGGTGAAATATTTTCAAAATCCTTTCAAGATAAGAAAATTCATATAAACGAACTTTTTTATAAAACCATGTATGGTTTACCTAGTGCATCTATTGAGCATGGAGAAATAATAGGCAATGCTATATACGACCTTAAAGAAGAAACTTCAGGCTTAAGAAGATTTCATCAATCCTATACTTGGGGAGCTCAAGGTATGGAGTTAGAGGTTAACACTGAAACGGGTAAAGTAAATATTCTAAAGGTTATAACGGCTATAGATGTTGGTAAAGCGATTAATCCAGAGTTAGTGAAATCACAGATTGAGGGAGGCGTTGCCATGGGAATAGGTTTGGCTCTTTACGAAGAGCTGATTTTAAATGAGCAGGGTGAAATAATAAATGAACACTTCTTAGATTACAAAATTCCAACACCCTTTGAACTCCCTTTAGATATGGAAACTATTATCGTTGAATCTTATGATTCCTATGGCCCCTTTGGGGCTAAAGCAGTGGGAGAATTTCCATTATGTATAACTCCACAAACAGTAGCTTCTGCTATCTATGATGCCATAGGTATCCAATTCTATGAGATACCTATAACATCTGAAAAGATATTTTTTGCGATTCATGGTGTAAGAAAATAACTGATTTTTTCTGATAAGTTTGCTTTGTGGCTTAATTCGCTTTTTTCTCATTCACATTAATATTTTCGTACAAATGCTTGGTGCTATTTTCCGAAAGATTTAATCTAAATGACTATAACGGAACAAGGAATCCGAACTTTATAATTAAGCCACAAACCTATAAGTTTTAATGATTCAATTTGCTTTTACCAAGTATTTTGTATTATAATGCTTCATATATAAAATAAAACTCACTTATTCTTCTTTCTTATTCTTTTTAAGGAAGCATTATAGAAGAAGAACCTTAAAACCCATAAACCTCCCCCAGAAAAATTGAGAGAATTGGACTTAGAAGATCTTATAAAGGATTTATGGACTCAAGTTAAATATTATAATAGATATTTCCAAACATTCTTTAACTCTTTAAGTTATTTATGGATGACTTTCCAAATCTTCTCAGGTGAAAGGGGTAGCTCGGTTATGCGAACGCTGAAAGGTGATAGGGCATCTTCTACTGCATTTGCTATTGCAGCAGGAACTCCCATAGGAAGTCCTTCACCTTTACCCTTACCACCAGTAGCTGTATAAGGTGTTGGAACATGGTGCTCATATATTTCGATCTTTGGAGCCTCAGCAATATTAATAAATCCATAATCCATTAAGGTTGGATTTTGTAATATTCCATTCTCATCATATACGAATTCTTCTGACAAGGCATTACTTACCCCTAAACTCATACCTCCTTGAATCTGTCCCTTCAAGAGCAATTCGTTTATTGGTTTACCCGAATCATCAACTACTACATATCTATGTATCTTTATCTTCCCTGTATTAGGAGAGACCTCAGCAATAACTCCATGCACATCTATTGAGAATAGGGTTGGTACCTTCAAATCATGGTAGGCTATGCTTTCTAAACCAGGTTCCATACCATTAGGAAGCTTTGTAGGATCTAAAATGGCAACTTTAGCTAACTCGTAAATACTCATCTTCTTACTTTTATCTTTATTATAGATTACAAAACCATCACTAAAGGTAAAATCTTCCATCTTTGCATCAATTTTCATTAGATGAGCTGCAAGTTTTGCCAATTTTTCTTTAATACGTCTAGCAGCAATTATAGCAGCACTAGCATTTCTAGCAGGCTGAGCATACCATCCCTGACCATAGGGACATAGAGCAGTATCTCCCTTTATTACCTTAACTTCATCTATCTTAACCCCAATTTCTCCAGCTACTATTTGGGATAGTATTGTTTCATGGCCAGTGCCTGTTGAAACATCTGGAACTGAAACAGTAACCTTTCCATCCCAATCTATCCTTATATGGGCAACACCATACGTGGGTATACTTTCTAAGAGTACTTGAAGACCAGAACTTAACCCACCAATCTCAATAGCTGGTACTATTCCAATTCCTATGTATCTCCCTTGCTTTCTCAATTCTTCTTGCTCCCTCTTAAACTTCTCATAATCCAATATTCGAACACACTTTTTGAAGGCCCCTATGTAGTCTCCTGCATCATGAAAGATACCAGTTGGTGAAGTATAGGGGAAATTATCTATTAGATTTTTCAACCTTAACTCAACTCTATCCATCTTCATCTCTTTTGCAGCTATATCAAGGAGCCTCTCTAGGGCAAATCTTGGAGGCATGGAGCCAAAGGCTCTGCTGGGCTGAAGAGGGCCTTTATTCGTTACAGCACATATAACTTCTATCCCTATATTTGGAATTTTATAGGCATTATGAATTAAATAGGCTCCTAACCAAGTCATAAGCATACCTAAATATACTCCTCCATAACCAGGTCCTACATTGGCTATTATTTTATCCTTTAAACCTGTTATTATTCCATCCTTTGTAAGGGCAATTTGCAAATAATGGGATTCTTCTCTAGCTTGAGTAGACGTAGTTAAATTTTCCGTTCTGCTTTCAATCCATTTTACCGGTTTTTGTATTTTTAATCCTGCATAAGCTATTACTAACTCTTCACTATATATGGAGGCTTTTGTTCCAAAGGAACCTCCAATATCGTTAGGAGCTATTACCCTAATTCTTTCAGGAGGAAGGTTGAGAATTTTAGAAAAGGCATCTCTCCACTGAAAGGGTCTTTGGGTTGTTATCCATACTGTTAAACCAGATATAGGATCATAACTTGAAATGCATCCTCTAGTTTCCATAGGTGAACCTCCACATCTATGCGTGTAGAACTTTTCACTAAAGATGTAATCGGCATTAGAGAAGGCTTTATCAGGGTCTCCAAAATTCTTTTTCTCATAGTATTCTACATTACTATCCCAATGATCGTATAGTTTGGGAGCCTTCTCCTTTAGGGCTTCCTCAGCATCTACTATTACAGGTAAGGGTTCATAATCCACTTGAATTAGCTCTAAAGCATCTGTAGCCAAATAGGGGTCTTTAGCTATCACTAAAGCCAATGGCTCCCCAAAGTACCTTACTTTTCCTAAAGCTAAAGGGTAGTATTTAGGTATGTTAAATTTCACTTCTGGATTCAATAACCAGAGCCTTGGGACAAAATCCTCTAGAATCATAGGAGGCATTCTCTTCTGTAGCTCTTCTCCAGTAATTACATCTACTACACCCTTTTGCTTTTTTGCATCAGCAACATCTATAGATTTTATTAAGGCATGGGCATAAGGAGATCTTAGAAAGACTCCATAATGCATATTACTAAGTTTTATATTTCCAATATATTCTCCTTTACCCAATAAAATCCTTAAATCTTCTTTTCTTTTTATAGGTGCTCCTAAAAGAGGATTTGTACTACTCATTTCTCTCACCACCTAAAGGCTTCCTTTAATTTATCTTTTGGTATGCCTGTAAGAGTTTCTGAAGCGTATTTAATAGCATCAATGATATTTGTATAGCCTGTGCATCTACAAAGATTCCCTTTTAAAAATTCTCTTATCTCTTCTTCAGAAGGTGTTAAATTCTTCTTTAATAAGGAGTAAGTAGCCATCAAAAATCCACTGGTACAAAATCCACATTGAAGAGCATGGTTTTCCCAGAAGCCCTTTTGTATAGCATGTAGCTCTCCATCTTTAGCCAACCCTTCAACTGTTACTATATGCCCTTCATTAGCCATAGCAGCAAAAATTAAACAGGACTTTACAAGCTTGCCATTTAAGATGACTGAGCAAGAGCCACACCTCCCTACACCACAGGAAACATTAACACTTAAGGCATCAACCTTTTCCCTTAGAAAATCAGAGAGTAGCATTCTAGGTTCAACTTCTTCTTCAACTAAAACCCCATTGACCTTCATTCTAATTTTCAAATTCTAGCACCTGCCCTTTCCAAAGATAAATTTAAAGAATTTTCTACTAAAGTAGCTATTAAAGCCCTTCTATATTCGCTTGATGCCATCCAATCACTTTGAGGGTTTAAAGTTTCAGAAGCTATCTTAGAAGCCTCTACTATATCCTTATCTTCCACCTTTTTACCTACTATTACATCTTCAGCTCCCTTTACTCTTTCTGGTTTTGGTAGGATTCCACCAACGGCTATTCTACAGTCTTTAACAACTTTATTTTCATCTATTTTAACTAAGGTTGCCACATTGATTAAGGATATATCACCCTGATGATAAGGGAACTTTAGAAAGCTTGAACCAACCCTTCCCTTAACTTTTGGGATTTTGATCTCCAACAACAACTCATCAGGAAGGAGGGAAGTTTCAAAGGGCCCCATTAGAAATTCATCAGCCTTTAAAGTTCTCTTACCCTTATTGCTTATAGTTAACAATAAGGCTTCTAAAGCTAAAACAACTGGTAAGTAATCAGCTGCAGGATCACTATGGCAAACATTTCCTCCTATAGTACCCATATTTCTTATAGCATGATCAGCTATATTTTTTGCAGCATCTACTAAAGCTTTTGCATATCTACTTAGCAATTCACTTTCTAACACTTCATTATGGCGTGTAAGGGCTCCTATATTTATATAATTATCATCTTCCTTAATATAGGAAAGTTCAGAGAGTTTATTGATATCTATTACAATCTTTGGTGATAAAACTCTAAGCTTCATCAAGGGTATAAGGCTTTGTCCTCCTGCAAGGACCTTTGCATCTTGTTGATACTTCTCTAACAAATCTAAAGCTTCTTTCAGTATATTAGGAGATTCGTATTCAAAATTTTTTGGGTAATACATTTCCTCTCAGCTATATTTAATAACTTAATATAAATACATTTCTCCTTTCTAAATTTTTATATTTTCTCAAATTGCTTTTTGCATTCATTTATGAGCCAATTAGGATCCTCCTTCCATAGCTCATCAGAGAAAATCTCTACTTCATAAAATCCATCATAACCTGTATCTTTTATAGCAGATAATATGCTCTTTAAAGGAATTATTCCATAACCCATTATGGTTCTATCATTTAGGGAACGAGTTTTCTCCCTCCAATCGTTTATATGTACCCCAAAGATCTTTTCTGAAGCTCTCTTTATTTGAGAATATAAATCTCTCTCCCACCATAAATGGTAAACATCAAAGAAAATACCCAAATTCTTTGAGTCAATCTCCTCAACCATATCTAGCGCATCTTTTAAGGTATGAATTATAGTCCAATCAGCTCTATACATAGGATGAATAGGTTCTAAAGCTAATTTAACCTTATATTTTTCAGCAACGGGTATAAGCTCCTTAAGGCAACTTTTAACCCTTGCAATAGCGTCTTCTTGAGTAAATTTTCCTATAGGCCCAGTGACAACTAAAAGACAGTCAGCCTTTAGCTTTGAAGTCAATTCAATGGCCTTAATGGCATCTTTCATTCTGCCTTTAAGAGTTTCTTCACTATCTTGAGTAAAGAGACCACAAAAGGAAACTTCTGCTACATGCATTTTAAACTCATTAAGTAATCTAATTCCCTTCTCAATTCCATATTTCTCTATTTTATCCCTGAAGACTCCTATACCTTTAATACCATTAAGAGAATAATTTTTAACATCCTGTTCAAAGTCCCAGTTAATGGTGGTGATTTCACTTATAGATAACTTATTTATATCCAACTTCCCTCTTACTAAGGTCTTTTTTTATTAATATAATAAGTTATGCTATTAATCAGGTGATGTTGTCACGATAAGGTTTGACCCTTTTGTATAATTCCTTTGCCCATCGAGCTTGTTTATTGAGGGTTCTAGGCTTATTCTATGCAAGCTCTAAGGTTCTGATGGATAGGGTAAGGGAGAGTAAGTAGAATAGCTCTTCAAGAGTAAAAAGACCCCCTTGGAGGTGAAGGTCCTTCTTCTATGCTCTGCTCCTCAGCTCTATCTTACAGAAAGGCTACGAGCTTGCTGGGAGAACTATCCTATAGGGCTGTGTAAAGGTCCTTCAAAGCCTTGAGGGATACCTTTAAGGCCTGAGAAGAAGTATCCTAGATGTATAGCTTTGGATGAGACCAAGAAGAAGCTGATAGGTAAGCAGATCATCC
>JARVJX010000030.1 GCA_029775995.1 Nitrososphaeria archaeon
AGTATGTCTCAGCAAGAAAGTTCGTGAAGATGGCCAAGGAGATGGCCATGAAGGCATACATGTACAATCTGTTCATAGCCATGGTATAGACAAAAAGATGGTGAGGTCATCCCAGTCCAAGATGCAACGAGCACAGATTCGTGCAACAAACCATATCTTAAAGCAAAATTTAAATTTGATACACTCCTCCTAACTTATAGGCTCTATCTAAAACTTCTGCTATGTGAAGCACATCCATCTTTAAACCACTTCTTTTAACTCCATATTTTAACTGAATATAGCAAGGAGGATTACTCGCTATAACGGCTTGGGCCTTTGTAAGCTTTAAATAACTTATCTTCTCATCAAGAATTTGCATAGATGTATCATAATGAGTAATAAAGTAATTTCCAGCACTACCACAGCATCTATCTGAAAAAGGCATCTCCTCTAGCTCAATTCCAGGAATCATGCTGAGCAATTTTCTTGGCTCTATAGATATCTTCTGACCATGAATTAAATGGCAGGGGTCTTGCATGGTAACTCTTAATTTCAACTCTCCAAAGTTATTGTTCAAGGGTATCTGAGCTAAAAACTCTGATAAATCTTTAACCTTAGAGCTAAAATCTTTTGCTTTATCCTTATAAGCTTCATCATCTCTAAGAATCTCTTTATACTCTTTCATGGTAGCTCCACAACCTGCTGAATTAACTATTATAGCATCTAAATCATATTTTAGAAAGGCATCTATGTTTCTCTTAGCCATTTCCTTAGCAGTATCTAAATATCCAGAGTGAGAGTTTAAAGCCCCACAGCAAACTTGATCATCAGGAACTATGACCTCACAATCATTAGCCCTCAATACCCTTACTGTAGCCTCATTTATAGGAGATAACAAAGTACCCATAATACAGCCTGATAGAAAACCTACTTTATACCTCCTCTCACCTAAAGGCTCAAAGATTCCTGAATTGAAGAACTTATCAGGTATTATAGGAACCATATCTAAAAATCTTGATGGTTTTCCAGGAAATGCATCTAAAAGTTTAACCTTTTTAGCAATTTTATCAAGCATAAGTCTTTGAAGAAGCCTCATCAATTTGAATGTGAATCTTAACCTAGATGGATTAGGCCAGATTTCTCTATAAATTAGCCAATTGTACAGTTTTGTTTTTAAGCCCCTCTTATAATTCTTCTCTAACAAATTTCTAGCCTCTTCCATTATAAGACCAAACTTTACATTAGAAGGGCAAGCTGATTCGCAAGCTCTACATACTAAGCAAAGGTTGATATGCTCATCAAATTCTTCATCCATATCTATCCTTCCTTCAGCGTAAGAGCGAATCATATATAATCTCCCTCTAGGAGAATCTTGCTCTCTACCAAAGATTCTATAGGTAGGGCAGAAGGGCAAGCATAATCCACAATGAACACAGGCTAAGAGCTTTTCATATTCTTTGAATTCCATCATCAAATCCCTCCCACAAACCTTCCAGGATTTAATATCCCTTTAGGGTCCAAAGCTTCCTTTAAACCTTTCATTAAAGGAAAATCCTCTCTAAGCTTCCCCCAAACGTTTGTATATTTTTTTAATTCTTTAGGAGAATGCTCTATAACCAAGTAACCCTTTTTAGAGTAGAGCTCCTCCCTTAAAGCATCTATAACTTTTCCCAATACATTATAATCTTCAGCATCTATTAAAAACATTCTCCCTAAACCTAAGCCTAAATGGTAATTAATCAAAGGTTTGAGATTATATTCTTCCATTAAGCGCATTAAAAGGGGTAGATCTGTTGATAGGATACCTACCTTTAAACTTACAAAAGATTCCTTTTCTTTTATTCTCTGAGGATAATTTATCAGTTTATCCCATAAATCCTCATCCTTCTCAATTACTTTAACATCATAAAATCCACCTTTTTTAAAGAGATCCAAAGCATCTCTAACTTCCCTATTAACATCAACTTCTAATCCATCAAACCTTACCAAAAGGTAATAGCTTCCATCAAGGTTTAAAGAGGATGCTAAAGAAGGGTTGATCATATCTAAAGCACAGGGTAATAGGTAGGAATCTTGAACCCTTTCCTTTAAGCTCATAGCTTCTCTATAATCCTTAAGCTTTACTATAAGGGTAACTAGCTTCTCAGGTAAAGGATAGACCCTAAAGGTAGCTTCAGCTATAACTCCAAGAGTCCCTAAAGAACCTATGTAAAGCTTTACTAAATCGTATCCTGCTACATTTTTAACGACCTTCCCTCCAGCCCTAATAATTTTACCCTCAGCTGTAACTATCTTTAAGCCTAAGAGCATGTCTCTTAAGGAGCCATACCTTAATCTTTTTGGGCCAAAGGAGTTAGTGCTTATTATCCCTCCTATACTAGCTTTATCGTAGTAAGGTGGGTCTAGTGGTATGTGCTGATTTTTTCTTTTAAGAATTTCCTGTAAATCTTTAAGCTTCATCCCACATTGAACTGTAACATAAAGGTCAGAAGGTGCGTATTCTACCAAATTCTTAAGCTCACTTAAAATTAAGAGGTAATCTAACCTCTTCAGAGGGTTTCCTAAATTGAGCTTTGTACCATAGCAAATAGGAGCTAAAGCTTTGTTTTTTTCATTGGCATCTTTCAGGATTAAACTTACTTCCTCTAAGCTTTCAGGCTTAAAAATTTCTTTAGGCTCTAATCCTTCTATACTATATTGGCTAACCAATTTACCAACCTCTTACAATGGTTCTTGTAGTAGTTTGTAAAGGCATGGCACAACCACGACTGGGTATCTTTTTATTAGGATTACAAAGAGATTTTGGGTTAAACACACATCTAATCTTCTCCATAAATTCTAATTCTTCCTCTTTAAAGCAGTAACTCATCAAATTTCTCTTAATTATTCCTACACCATGCTCTCCCGTTATACTGCCTCCCTCATCTACACAAACCTTAAGGATTTCCTCACCTGCTTCAATTACCCTCTTTAAAATACCTTCTTCCCTCATATCAAAGGGTATTAGTGGATGTAAATTACCATCGCCAGCATGAAATACATTGGCTACTCTTAAGTTATATCTTTTTGCAATCTCATCGATTTTCTTTAAAACCTTGGCTAACTTGCTCCTTGTTATAACACCATCTTCAACTAGATAATTGGGGCTTAAAGTCCCCATAGCACCAAAGGCTTGCTTTCTACCATTCCACCACCTTTTTCTCTCATTTTCATCCTTAGGAAGCTTTATTTCCTTAGCTTTATTTTTCTTAAAGATCTCTATAACTTTATTCGATAATACTTCAACACCATCCCTTAGCCCATCTATATCTATTAGCACTAAAGCTTCCACATCCCTTGGGAATCCAGCTCTATGGACTGAACGCTCCACAGCCTCTATAGCCAATTTATCCATAAATTCCATAGCTCCAGGAATTATTCCTTCTGCTATAACATCAGAAACGGCATTAGCTGCATCTTCTATGGTATTAAAGGTTGCTAAGAGAGTTTTTGTAGCTTCTGCCTTCTTTGTGAATTTTACTATCGCTTTGGTAACGATACCTAAGGTTCCTTCAGATCCTACAAACAATCCTGTTATATCGTAGCCTGGTTGGTCTAATACTTTCCCTCCTAACTCAATGACTTCACCATTAGGAAGGACTACCTCTAACCCTAAAACATGATTTCCAGTAACTCCATACTTTAAGCAGTGAGCTCCTCCAGAGTTATGGGCTATATTACCTCCTATGGTGCAAGCCTGCTGGCTTGAAGGGTCTGGAGCATAGTAATAGCCTGTGTTGGCTATAGCCAAGGAAAGCTGTAAATTTATAGCCCCAGCCTCAACTACACCAATTTTATTCTTTAAATCTATTTCGAGGATTTTATTCATCCTATTAAGGGATATTAACATTTCTCTCCCTTCAGGTGTAGCAGCACCACTTAACCCTGTACCAGCACCTCTTGGTATAAACTTAATATCGTTATCATTACATAGCTTAATAACTTTTGAAACTTCTTCACTATTCTTAGGTAGTAGAACGGCACTAGGAAGACCTTTAAAGATGCTTATCCCATCAGACTCGTAAACAGACAATTCGGTCTTAGATGTTATAACCGCTTCTTTTCCTAAAATCTTTTCTATATTGCCTATGATTTCACCTTTTAGCAAGATTCCTCACTCTAATAATCTCTTAAAAGGAATTAAGTTTTACCTTTTTTAGGGAGAGAAGCTCTTCTAGAATTTCCTTTCTTTTAGAGTAAAATCTTTTCAAATCCCTTTTTAATCCAACCTCTAGAGCGTAAGAGAAGATTATAGGTGCAACTATACTTGCATCAGAGTAAACCACGACCCAATTATCTCCCTCTTCAGGATTAACCTTACCCCAAGTTACAGCTTCTGATGGTGTAGCCCCTGATAAGCCTCCATAATGAGGAGTATCAATTGATACTTGAACTATGTAATCGTGACCCTTCTTATCTATACCTAAAACTTGTGAAAGCATAGGCTGGGTTTGAAGGTAAAAGTTCTTGGGTGCTCCTCCTCCTAAAATTATACCTCCATTCTTTTCAGCTTTATAAACAATGGCTGTAGTTTCTAATACATCTATTTCAGGGTCTATAGATATATTATAGCCATCTATTCTTAAGCTGGCTAGCTCCATCCCTATAGAAGAATCCCCAGGAGATGGGGTGTAAATTGGTAAATCGTAATGGTAGGCTTGAGCTAAGAGGGAAATCTCAGGATCCTTTGCTAAAGAATAAACCCTTTTCCCCAAATGGTAATGTATCTCTGAACTTGATACCCTTCCTTTGAGCTTATCTAACTCTAAACTTTCTTTTACAAATTTATCTGTATTAAGAAGGGCTTTATAATCTACAGATATATCGTAAATTCTAACCTTTCCTTCCCTTAAAAGCTTGATATCTTCAGCCTCACTTACCCCATGAAAAACTTCTTGCTCTAAAGCAAAGTGTATATCATGGTAAAGATTTGCCCCTGTGGATATTATGAAATCAATTAACCCTCTCTTAACCATGATTCCTATAGCCCTCCCTAGCCCTGCTGGGATTAAAGCACCAGCCAAAGTTAAAGCTATAGTAGCACCATTATCCACCATCCTCTCATAAAGCTTACAGGCTTTAGCCAACTTTCCTGCATTAAAAGCTCCTGAATTACTAAATTCTTCTATGAGATCTTTCATGCTCATCTTCTCCTTAAGATTAATAGGTATTACTTTTTTCTTCACAAATAGAGCTAAAAAGCTAAGAATTAAAAAATTTACGTTTACGGATTCTAAAGCTTTGTTCGAATTGTTTCTAATTACATCTTTGAAGAGTGCTAAGAAAAGGAAAAATAGTAAGGATTAACAATACCATTGGTTGGAAAAGATAAAGCTACTAGTTAAAGTGTTAGAAAAGCCTTTGTTAAATGATCCTATTATGATATCTGGGGTACCTGATAGTGGTTTAGTAGCTAAAATAACCATAGATTACTTAATACCTTCTCTTAAAGCCAAGCCCTTTATCGAATTATATTCCTATGGATTTTCTCCTCAAGTTCTGGTTAAGAAAGATGGTTTGGATTTAGTTAAAGGAGTACTATACTATGTAAAGAGAGATTCTGATAGGGATATAATTTTATTTACAGCTGATGAGCAGCCAAGATTACCTGAAGCTGCTTATGATATATGTAGTAATGTATTAGATATAGTTAAAGAGTTAGGGGTAAAATTGGTTTATACCGTTGGAGCAAGCATAACAGGAATCTTTGTGGAAAAACCAAAAGTATATGGTGTAGCAACCAACTCAAAACTTTTGCCTGAGTTAGAAAAAATTGGAATTTTTATAATGAATCAGGGAACCATAACTTGGATGAATGGGCTTATGCTTGGGCTTACAAAGCTTAAAGAGATGGAAGGTATATTTATATCTGCTGAAACTTCTGGCTATATTCCTGATGCAAAGGCTGCTAGAGCTATAGTGAAAAAGCTTAACGATCTGCTCAATCTAAATTTAAACTTAGAAGGCTTTAAAGAAATGATAGACGAGATGGAAAAGAATATTAAGAATATTAAAGAATATCAATCTTATAAAGAAGAACCTGTTGAAAAGAAGCCTTCAGAATTTTACAAGTAAATTAGTGAAAACCTATCTGTCCTTTCTTTCTTAGGTCTCTCTCAGTCCATCTAAAGGAGAATAAGCCTAACAAAAAGGTTAAGGAAGCTAATAAGAAGGAAAGGGGGATTTCAACGCTTATTTCTATTATAGTTTTTATTTCTAGGGCTGAATACTTTAATAGATCTACTAAGTAGGTGAAGGGAAGAGAATAAGAGACCATATTTATGGGATAAGGTAAAGCTGAAGGAGGAAAGTAAACACCACTCACTATGGTAAGGGTTATGAAGAGTAAGGTTGTCAAACTGTTATAACTCTTCATCTTAAGGGCTAAAGCAGAGAAAAGTAAGCCCAATCCCAAAATAGTCACTTCAATTAAAACAAAGGCAAAGAGGAGAAGAGAAGGATGAAATACATTAAACTTTGCATTGGAGAAAAATTTCACTAAAAGTAAGGTATAGAATATTATCATTAGATCTACTATGAGGGTTCTTGCCCATCTTCCTATTATTAGGGTTAATCTACTAACAGGAGCTAAAAAGAGTTGCTCTATGGTTCCTTCTAACTGCTCTGTCCTAATTTCATGACCAATTCCCCACAGGCTTGTAGCTAAGAATATTACAAAAACATATCCCCAAAAGAAGTAATCAATGGAGTAGATAGTTGGGGATGAAGGCTCCGGTATAAACAAGATTAAAGCTAATAGGAAGAAGAGGAACCACAGAGGAGTTGAAATTAAATCGCTTACAAACCAACTGGGATACCTAATATAAATTTTAAAGTCCTTTAAAAAGGATGCTTTAAACTCTATAAAGAATTTGTATAGGTTAAAACTTTGATAATCCTCCATTTATTCTAGCTCTCCTTTCAAAGAACCTAAAGAGTCTTAAGCCCAATATCATGTAAATTATTCCCATGCTTAATAAAATTATCGTATTACCATATAACTCAACTACTAGCTGATTTGAAAAAATTATTTTCCTCATCTCATCGATTAAATAGGTGTGAGGAATAGAGTAAGAAATCCACTGAACCCAGTAGGGTAAGATATGAACAGGGTAATAGGTTCCAGCCACTACAGAAAAGAAGGTATTTATAAGATGAGTAAAGGAATAGGGTTCCTTTAAATGAATAACCAAGGATGAAAACACAAAACCTAAACCAAAGAGAGGGATTAATCCCAATAACAGAATTAGTGAAGATGGAAAAAGTCTAGGCAAGCTTTCTAAGTCTACAAGGGCTAAAGAAGAGCCCACCACTACAATAAAGGATAGTAAAGCTAAGAGAGTATGAGCAAAGGATAAACCTAAAAGGAAGAAGAACTTATTTATAGGAACTAAGAAATTTTGCTCCAAAGTCCCCTTTATTTGCTCATTTCTTATAGAGGTTCCTATATCCTCAAGGATTACCCAAGCCATTATCCAAATATTTGTCCCCAAAATCTGGTAAAGAAAAAAGTTTTCAACCCCAGTTCTAAGATAAAAGTATTCTTTAGCTAAAGTTCCTCCCACAAAACTTCCCATGGTTGATAGCAAAAAAGTGAAGAGAAAGGGAACTATAAAGAGAAATAGAGTACCTGAAGGATACCTATAGTAATGCTTTAAATCCTTAATCATCACAGCCTTAAGAACCCTTAAATCCCTAATCACGGAGAGTCCTCCCAGTTAACTCTATAAAAACATCTTCAAGAGAAGGTTCAGGAAGCTTGATGTTGCTAACTTGAACTCCTTTACCTATCAAAAATTCTAGAAGCTTAGGCAATAGTTCCCTTGAATCTTCAGTATAAACCTTAAGAAGGCTATCCTTATAATCCACTTTCATTATACCTTTTATATTTAATTCTTCCAACCTTTCAAAGCCCCTCCCTTCAATTTCTATAACTTTGCTCTTATTCACTTTCACCTTTAATTCCGATGGTTTAGCTAAGGCTACTATTCTACCATAGTTTATTATAGCTACTTTATCACTTAGCTGATCTGCCTCCTCCATATAATGAGTGGTAAGGATTATAGTTTTTCCTTTATCTCTTAACTCTTTGATAAGGCTTCTTATCAGCCTTGAAGATTGAGGATCTAAGCTCATGGTAGGTTCATCAAAAAGTAATACAGGAGCATCATTTAGAAGAGCTTTAGCAAAGTTTAGTCTAATTCTCATACCTGTAGAATAATTTTCCACTAAAGTATTTTCTCTATCCTTTAAGCCCAAGAGCTCTAAAAGTTCATCTATTCTAGATTTTGTCCAAGAGGGATCTAAATGATATAAGGCTGCAAAATATTCCAAATTCTCTCTTCCTGTGAGCTTCCAGTATAAGGCTCTCTCACCTGTTAGCATAACTCCTAAATTCTGTTTAACCTTCTGAGCCTCCTTTGTTATACTATAGCCTTTTATGTAAGCTTCTCCCTTTGTGGGCTCTATTAAAGTACAGAGCATCTTTATCAAAGTAGTCTTACCAGCTCCATTAGGACCTAAAAGCCCTAAGATTTCTCCGTTATCTACATCAAAGCTTACATCCCTTACAGCATAGATTTCCCTCTTTCTTTTAGAGAATATATTTCCTTCCCTAAGTTCAAAGATTTTTGTAAGCTCTTTAACTACTAGGGGTTTCATCCACTAAAGAGAACCCAAAGCTCTTGTATAATAACTTACCTCTATACCATATATGCTAAAAACTATGCTTTTTACCAACAGTTATGTATAATCTGGGAATCTGAAAGGGTAAAAACTTCTCTATTCTTCCTATGGGTTAAAGACCAATTCTGGTATCTTCTTATAGTAGGAGGGTTTCTTATCTGATTAACATCTAAAGGTAGAGAAGAGATATCTATGGGTAAATTCTTTTTTCTCTCGTTCTTTCCTGCTCCTTTATATCTTCGTCAGTTCTGGCTGCAAAGTCCCTAAATTCTTCTCTATAGTCCTCAAATGTAGCTTGCATAGCTCCAAAACCCTCCTGAGGCTCCTCCTACATAGACCCATACCTTATCCTAAAAATCCTAAGCTGCGGTTTGGCTTATCCTCCTTATAATCTATTTTTTCCAAAGCTGCAAGTGGTTGGATTCTTAGCCCTCTCTACAAAACTCTCGGTTATCTCAGGAGAAGCTTGGTGGAATATCTGAATACTTTCATCTGGAAGGTTTTTACTAGCCCAGCTACCCTAAGCTTTTGAGCTATATCAAGCAAATATCTCCTATAACCTACTCTCTGGACTCTACCCTTAGCTGTAAGCCTCTTTGGAAAAGGCTAAAAGAATTAGTAGAATAAAATCTTAAAAGCAACTTAAGTTAATTTAATCTTGTGCCAAAGCTCAGTTTAAGGCATATTAGTAAGAGGTTTGGTAAATTAGTTATTATAGATAAAGTCAGCTTTGATGTTTATGATGGTGAAATCTTTGGTATAGTGGGACCAAATGGTTGTGGTAAAACTACCTTACTCAAGCTTATAGCGGGCTTAATAAAGCCTGACGAAGGAGAAATAATGATTGATGGTGTAAAGGTTACTCATTTAGGCCCTAAGGATAGGGGAATTAGGATGTTCTTTCAAAACTACGCTCTATACCCTCACATGAAAGTTTATGAAGAGCAGAGATATTCAAATTTAAGCTTTCCTTTGAGAATTAAGAAGATTTTTGGTGAAAGGCTAAGAAAGAGGGTCTTTGAAGTTAGCAAAAGGGTAGGAATTGATGAAGGATTGTTCCTAAGGTATCCTAATGAACTTTCTAGTGGTCAGCAGCAAAGAGTGGCTTTAGGGAGGGCCATTACTATTGTTCCAAGAATTTTTCTTTTAGATGAGCCTTTAGCCCACTTAGACCCTCTTATAAAACTAAAGGTTAGGGACGAGATTAAGAAGCTTCATGGAGAGTTAAAATCTACTACCATTTATGTGACTAACGATTTGCCAGAAGCCTTTTACATGGCTGATAGATTAGCTGTTATGGGGGAGGGTAAAATACATCAGATAGCTACTCCTAAAGATATTTATAATTATCCAGCTAACGAGTTTGTTAGGGCTTTTATTCACTCCTACGATTTCTTTGTAAAGGGGCGGTAGTTCCTCTGGGATTCGTAAGAGATTCAAGCTCTTATCCAGCTAAGCCATGTTACCCACGTTGACGTAGTAGCGTAGTTACCCTATCTTACAGCTGCTCCCTCCCGGGCCTAGCTGGGTTCGATAGTTGAGGGAATGAACCTTTCCTTCGAAAGGCCTTCCCCTTGTAACTACCCACTACGGCGTGGGCTCATTCACGCTCAATTGGATGATTTCTTGAATCCCTCTACTTTAGCCAGAGGTTACTGGCTCCCGCGTTAGCCGTTTTCGAGTTGGGGAGACGGCTAGCCTCCCAGCCCTCCCTACCGCCCCAAATTATAAAGATTAAAGCTCCCTTATTTTGTTTACTATCTAAATTTCTTCTCTAACTATATGAACTTCTATAAAGCTATTATTCTTGAAAATATGAGCTTTAAAGTCTAAGGAAGGCATACTTAATATTACCCAAGGAACAGGATTTAAAGCCATAAATTTTTTATCTAGGCTAGAAGGATAAGGCAAAGCTGGATGGGAGTGAAAGATAGCTACCAAATCTAAACCTTCCTTCTCAGCATTTTCATAGGCATTGAGGAGAAAGTTTTCATCAATCTTAAAGCTTACAGAAGAATTTAGAATATTTTCAGCCAACAAAACCTTATTTACCCTGTATGTATTTCCTTTAATCTTACCAAAGAGAAGAGCGCAGGCTTCAAAAGGGTAATTTCTCTTAGCATGCTCTATCAGCATCTTAAAATCAATCTCATTTATTATAAGCTCGTAATCAGATGAATGCATCTAACATTAACCCTAGGAAGACTAAAAATAGGTAAGGCCCTGATAACTTAAAGCTTCTAAAGGCTAACCTTTCAGTATATTTTGATATCATGTTAAAATTAAGAAATAGGAGCATAAATCCACTCAAAGCAGCAAAAAGAAGGTAAACTATACCATAACCAAAGATAACTAATATAAAGGAAAGGGAAACCATGAGTATTGTGTTAAAAAAGATTATCTTAACAGTCTTTTTCTCACCCACTAAACAGGGAAGCATAGGAATTCCTGCTTTCGAATAATCTTCCTTAATCTTTAGAGCCAGACTCCAGAAATGGCTTGGTGTCCATAGGAAAACTAAAAGGGCTAAAAGGAGGGCTTCAAGTTCAAAGGGCTCTCTAACCAAAGACCACCCTCCCAAAGAGGCAAAGCTTCCTGAAGCCCCTCCAATAACTATATTCCAAACACTTCTCCTTTTAAGCCAAAGAGTATAAATTACCATGTAGGTAAACATGCCTAAACCTATAAAAAGGGTAGTCCATAGGTTTAGCAGTAAATAGGATAAAAGAAGAGATAAGAGGGAAAGGAACAAAGATACATATAAAGCCCTTTTAGGCTCTATGAGACCTAAGGCTACTGGTCTTCTACTTGTTCTATGCATTTTTGCATCTATATCCCTATCATAGTAAGCATTGAAAGCATTGGAAGCCATTATTGCTAAGGTTCCTGAAAAGGTTAAGGATAAGATCAAGTTCAAAGGAAAAGATTTTGATGCCAATATCAAGGAAGCTAAGGCTACAAAAAGTACAAGGGCTATGATTCTAGGCTTAAAAAGCCTAAGATAATTTTTGAAGCTCACCTTCTTTGTTTCTTTACCATGATTTAAAAATTTAAAAATCTTGACAATAGAAGTTAGTAGGGAATCTTTTGCCAAGAAAGAAGAAGGCTACTCAAACTCCTCCTTTACCAATAATTCTTAGCAGAAATGCCAGGAAAAAGAGGGTAGGGAAGGGCTTTTCTATAGCAGAGCTTAAAGAGGCAAGTCTTAGTATTACAGAAGCTAAAAGATTAAAGTTAAGAATAGATAAAAGGAGAGAGACCCTTTATAAGGAAAATGTTAAAGCCTTAAAGGCTTACTTAGAAGCTATAAAGACTTCCTGAATTCATAATAAAGAAATTCTTGGGCATAACCTGCATACTCACCAAAGTAATTCCTCAACCTCTCAGAAATCCTTCTGTATTTTCCCTTGCTTAGATTTCCAGCCCTTAGCCTCCCTAAGATTGATTCATTAAAGAGGCTTCCATAATTTCTTTCAAGGATTTTTCTAATCCATCTATCTAAAGGGAAGCTTTCTAACTTATGTAAGGAAAAAAGAAGTATACAATCTGAAACCTTTGGTCCTACACCATCTAAAATCTGTAAACTCTCCCAGGCTCTTTCGTAATTAACCTTTCTAACTTCATCAAAGTTTACGAGATTCTCTAGGAGCTTTTCACTACTCTTCTTTACATATTTAGCTCTATATCCTAAATTACAGGCTCTAAGTTCCTTAACACTTGCTTCAGCTAATTTCTTTACCTTGGGAAAGGTATAAAAATCCTTACCATCAAAGGAGATTTTTTCACCAAATCTTTGTTTAAGATTTTTTATCATCCTTTCTATTTGAGGTATATTTGCATTTGTAGAGCAAATGAAGCTCATGGTACAGTAAAAAGGCTCTTGAGTTAAGATTCTAAGACCTTTAAATTTCTTTAAAAGCTTGTAGCATAATTCATCTTTCTTTAAAGATTCCTCGATTTTATGGTAATCATCCTTTAAAGAGAAATAATTTATTAATATCCTCTCATCAACGCTTCCCTTTATCTTAAAGATAAGCCTCTCTTTATCCTGTTTAACGCCTACCAAAGTTCCATGAATCTCATTGTACCAAAAATCTCCATGCCTTTCCCAGCCAAAAACTTGCCCACACTTTAAAGTATGGTCTAAATTGAAAGGTTTACCATATAAATCTAAATAAATCAAGTTAAGACCCTTTCTTTCTCCTTTAAGGGAGCTAGGGCCTCTGATAGTAAGGAGCTATTTATTTCTTTATCTCTACTTAAGGAAAATAGGTGATTTACAAAGTGTATGAGCCTTCTAGGATTCCCTTGTGTGTAACTTAGAATCTCTTTAATATCTTCTTCACTTAAGCTTTTAATTTTGGCTTTGCTCACGAGGAATTCTTTAATTTCTTCTCTTTCAAAGGGTTTGATAAGGAAGATATTTGATGGTTGGAGTCTACTCAATACATCTTCATAGGCCTTTAATTCTGAAAAGTTCTTTTTGGTTAAAGCCATTAAAATACTCAAAGATAAATCATTATAAGTATCTAGGAAAGCCTTAAGCTCCCTTATAAAGAGAGTCTTATCCTTAGCATCTAAGGCAAATACTCTATCAAACTCATCTATTAACCAGAAAATTCTTTTAAAAGCTAATCTATCTATAAGTTCAAACATTAAATCTCCAAAATGTCTAAGAGAACCAAAAAAGGTCTTCTGTTTCTCTAAAGTGAGAGGCCAAGGCAAATCAAACTTAGACAGTTCTGATGAGAGAACATCTATGAAGGCGTTATAGGAGCTTATGAAGTTATCCTTTGGAGTTATGTAGCAAGCTAAGGTTTCTTTCTTATATGAGGTGTTAATCTTTTGGGTAAGATATTTCATCACCAAAGTCTTACCAGAGCCATAATCCCCTATAAGAAATCCAAAGTTTAAGTTTCTAAGGCTTAAATTGTCTCTTACAAATCTATCTAGGGAGTCTAACAATTCTCTTTGATTTATTATGTCATCGAGGGAGGGTTTTTCAGGAGGAACTATAGATAGGCTCTTTACATACCCCTTTAAATCCTTTAACCTTCCTAAAAAGGAATCGATTCTATCTTTGAGTTCTCTAATCCTGTTCTCAAAGGAGAAGAGGGCATCAAGATATTTATCTAATCTTAAAACAGCTTCCTTTCCAAAATGCATTCCTTCTTTAATATTTCTCAAAGTCTCCTCAAAAAGGACCTTAAAATTATTAAAATCATAAAAGAGGCTTTCAACCTCTTCTTTTAACTCCCTTTTAACCCCAACAAATTCTTCTTTATCACCTTCCCTTAACCCTTCTAAATCTCTTTCTACAAATCTAAGGTGGGTTCTTAGCTCTGAGTATTGGGATTCAAGAATTCTACATATATGAGAAAACCTATTTTCTCTGTCAATTATTTTACCTTCAAATTCCTCTATCTCTTCCAAAGCAGTAAGAATGGAATTTTCTAGATTTTCTTGAGATATAAAAAACATTCTTGGAATATTATATTTCTCTTTAATCTCTCTTCCTATTACTATAAGGTAGTCATACTGTAATTCTTTAATCTTCAATTTATTTAAAGAATCAATATCATAAACAAAGATTAAACTTTTAAATTGAGTTGATTTTGCCTTTAAGAATAATTCGCTCCATTCTAAGTCTGAAAATCCAAGTTTTAATAAGATAGGCTCTAGTTCTTTCTTAATTAGCTCCTTCTTACCCATTTTGTAAATTTCTTTAAACTCCCTTAGAAATTTCTTCATGGTTTTATAGCTTTCATCTATAGAATTTTCAAGGTTAGCGAGGGTATTAGGATTCAGTTTAAAGCTAAGGGGCTTATCCGATCTTTTCTCTATTAAGCCCTTCTCTAGAAGGGAGCTTAAAATCTCATAACTTTTGCTTCTTGGAATTCCAGTAAATTCCGAGATTTCTGAGGGACTTTTAGGACCTTCTACTAAGGATAGTAAAGCTTTAACCTCATACTCTGTTAGCTCTAAAGGAGGTATGGATAATAGATGCCTGATCCTAGGGTCTTCAACCCTTTTAATTACATCCTTTACCATCGCTAAACGCTTGCCAATAGAAGTATTTAATGTTGTCTCTTAAGAGACAAAAGACTTAAATATCCCAGCTTTGTTGCCTCTTTAGGGGCAACAATGAATTGGGAAAAGATTTAGAAAGGGAGGTAAAGATTAACTGTTTTAGGGGGTCCTTAAAACTAATAATCCTTAATGCTTTGAGAGAATGGGGTGGGTTGAGAGAGTAAATCTGGATAGAAAGAAGGTTTACAGGTTAACTAAGGAAGGAGAATGGGTAAGCAGATTTTTGGTTGAAAGTTATCTATATTTTTCAGAGCAGATATATGCTTATCTTAAAACGAGAGATAAGCTCTTGTTCATTTAATATTAAATCTCTTTTATTTCATAAGAAGTTATTATCTTTGAAACACCCTTAATGGTAGCTCCAACTGAGCAATACTTTTCATCGGATAGTTTAATGGCCCTTTTCAAGGCTCCCTCATCAATACTCTTACCTTTAACTATATATTTCAATGTTATCTCTTTAAAGTAGTGAGGATATTCTTCCAACCTTTGCTCACCAGTAACTTGGACCTCTAAGCCTTTAATATCTTGATTAGACTTCCTCATTAAAAGCACTATATCCATAGCAGTACAACCAGCTACAGCAACTAAAAGGAGCTTTGTAGGGGTGAAGCCTAAGTTTTCTCCTCCTGAAGATTCAGGTAAATCTAAGACTATACTATGATTTTGATCGTCTTTAGCAATAAACTGAAAATTATTTACCCACTTTACTTTAACAGGATACTCTTCTTCGCTCAAATCTTTCTAAAATTTTAAACGTTAAAAGAATGCCCGCAAGCGCAGGTAGATCTTACATTAGGATTGTCTATTCTAAAACCAGAACTCTGTAAGCTTTCTTCATAATCTATTACAGAACCTCTAATGAAGGGAACTGTAAAGGAGTCTACAACCACTTTAATTCCATTTTGCTCAACTATCAAATCATCATCATTTATTTCATCGTCTAAGGCTAATCCATAGCTCAAACCTGAACAACCTCCTCCTGTTACATAGAGCCTCAAATTTAATTTGCTATTTCCTTCTTTCTCTATAAATTCCTTTACTTTCTTAGCTGCCATTTCAGTTATTTTAACCAATTCAGGCTCATACAATACTTTCTTAGTCATGCTAATCCCTATGCTCTATCACTCTATAAAAATTTTTACTTTTTTAATCTTAATTTATGCTTTGTGGCTTAATTCTTTAAGTTTCTTATGTCTTGCTTTAATCTATGTATTGGTCTGTTGTTGATGAGAGGCTTATTAGGCGTGGTGAGCTTCTTCTTAGCTTGGACTTTCTTGAAGTCTATGA
>JARVJX010000031.1 GCA_029775995.1 Nitrososphaeria archaeon
TTCAAGAAAGTCCAAGCTAAGAAGAAGCTCACCACGCCTAATAAGCCTCTCATCAACAACAGACCAATACATAGATTAAAGCAAGACATAAGAAACTTAAAGAATTAAGCCACAAAGCAATATTATCTATATCCCATAGAGTAGAAGGAATCTATATTTTTCTATATATTATATAGCAAAATATAGAATAAAGAAAATAATATTATAAAATAGATTAAATAACTATATATGGTATGAAAATTTCCAGAAGAGACTTTACAAAGCTGGGCGTACTTACAGCTTCTCTAATTCTATCGGGATCTCTCTTAGAAATTAACAAGGCAAAGGGGCAACGGGAGTTACCTAGCAGTAAGAAGATTTCTGAGCATAAATTGGGGCAACTCATTCCAACCATTTGCCCTTATTGCGCTGTCGGTTGTGGTATGATAGTTACTGTTGTTGGAGGAAAAGTTGTGAATGTAGAGGGTGATCCTTACCATCCCATCAACGAAGGTAACTTATGCAGTAAAGGTAATGCTTACTTACAACTTATCAACAGTGAACGTCGTATACTATATCCTATGAAGAGGACTAATCCTAGAAAAGGGATAGATCAAGATCCAAATTGGGTTCGAATAAGTTGGGATGAAGCATTCACCATTATAGCGGAGAAAGTAGTTAGTGCATTAAAACCTATATATGAGAGTAGCATAAAACAAGAGGATGGTTTCTATTGGGTAGGTAAGAATTCACCCATTGCTTTATGGGGAGCTTCATATTTTAATAATGAGGAGTGCTACCTTGAGAAAAAACTCATGTCACTACTTGGCTCTTTGAATGTGGAGCATCAAGCAAGATTATGCCATGCGTCAACGGTTGCTGCCCTGGCTAATACGTTTGGCTTTGGTGCTGAAACTAATCATCCAGTAGACATTAAGAATGCAAAATGTATCATGATAATTGGTAGCAATGCAGCTGAGCAGCATCCTATTGTATTTAAATGGGTCCAACGGGCTAAAGAGGGTGGGGCAAAGATAATCTCATTAGACCCTAGGTATACTAGAAGTTCAGCTTTGGCAGATATCTACGCTCCATTCAGGCCTGGTACCGACGCAGCTATCTACTTAGGTATAATTAGGTACGCAATAAAAAAAGACCGTATCGACTATGTATTTCTCAGGACTAGAACAAATGCACCTTATAACTTAGCAGGTGAAGAGGTGGGATTAGATGATCCTAGCTCAATCTTCATTAAGCTTAAAGACCTAGTCGAGCCATATACACCAGAGGAAGTATCACGCATAACAGGAATTCCTAAGGAAAAATTTGAGGAGATAGCTGAGGTATATACAACAACCAAACCAGGTTCCATCTTATACTCAATGGGCACTACCCAACATACGAATGCTACTTATCAAATAAGAGCCATGGCTATACTTCAACTTATCCTAGGGAATATAGGGCCAGGAGCCCAAATAGCCGCATTGCGTGGCATAAGTAACGTGCAAGGATCAACAGATATGAATGTGCTCTCCCATTTAATAATGGGCTATCGTGTCCCACCTAGGAGTGCTAAGGATATTCGTGAATACCAAAAGTGGAAAAATGACAAGACTGAATATGAGAAAAGATTGAAAGAAAATGGGTTTTGGGCATATTGGCGCTGGGGTCCAGCAAGAATGTTCCCCACTTGGGAGTGGCTTGAACAATATTGGGGGGTTTATATAGGAACCTATCCAGGCATTAATCCAGACGAAGAGCCAGTTATTTGTGATATACCTATTGGTGTAGGTAATGCAACTTTGCAGATTTACCGTGCAATACGTGATGGTAAGATTAAGGTCTTCTTTAATTTCGGTGCAAACAATGCGGTATCCCTTGCTAACATAGAATATAACGTGTATGAAGGACTTACCAAACCAAGCTTATTTGTAGTCTGTTACGATATTTTTGAAACAGAAACTGCCCACTTTGCTGATCTGCTTCTTCCAGGTACAGTTCCGGTTGAAAGGAGTGGCTCAATAACCAATACTGGTAGATGGGTGCAATGGCGTTGGAAGGCCGTTGACCCTCCAGGAGAATGCCTTGATGAACTTACATTTTTCACTAGATTGTTTAAACAAATACGAACTACCCTTAAAAATGCAGGTCTACTCCTTCCATCTGAACTATTTGAGAAAGAAAGAGGAGTTAAATTAACAAGAATGAAAAACCCAAAAACAGGTGCTATAGGCGTAGATGAAAACTGGCCAACGAGCTTTGAACCTAAAGGAACACCAGAAGCCGTCTACAAAGAGATAGCACATACTAATGCTCTTTATCGTGCACCTGCTCCAGGAGCAAGATTCAGCTCTTACGACCTTGAGACAGCCCCTGAATATGATGGTATAGTGGCTAAGCGTCGTAACCGTACTCCAGCTGATGAATATGATGAGAAATATGGGTTATATAAAAACTGGGGGTGGTCCTGGATGACTAACCAAAGAAACCTATACGATATAAATGAGCCTCCTGACCTACCAACAAGAATTCGAAGCTTCTTTGTGTGGTGGGCACACACTACTGAAACGTTAGATAAACCAGGAGGGAAATGGCTCGGTTTAGATAAAGCAGCCATATGGGCGAGCAGAGTAACTGGTTTATATGACCCAGAGAAGCCTGCCTGGCATCCCCTTAAACATGGTATGCCCCTTCACAACGAGCCAGTTGAGAGTCCTATACCTGAGCTAGCTAAGAAGTATCCTACAGTTTGGGATGACCGTTTTGAAGTGAAGAAGGGTAAACCTGAAGAATTTCCAGTTGTGCTTACTACATTTAGGCTAACCGAGCATATGCAGGCTGGTGCTCTAACTAGAAACCTTCCATGGCTTGTAGAACTTCAGCCTGAAATGTTTGTCGAAATAAGTAAAGAACATGCAATGGAGCTAGGAATTAAAAGTGGTGACAAATTGAAAATAAGTACCGCTCGTGGCAGTATTGAGGTCAAAGCCATTGTTACTGATAGAATAAAACCCCTCAATATAGCTGGGCGAAAGGTATATGTTATAGCCATGCCTTGGCACTGGGGCTTTAAAGGTCTAAGCACTGGACCTAGCGCCAATACCTTGACCATCGATGCAGTAGATGTACATGCGAATATCCCAGAAACTAAGGTTTGCCTATGCAAAGTGGAGAGGAGGTGATAAAATGGTAAGGATACCTTATGCTGTTTTAGTGGATCTGAGGAAATGTATGGGATGCAGAAGTTGCCAAGTAGCCTGTAAACGTTGGATGGATCTCCCAGCTGAGAAGACTGAGCTGAATCCTGAATGGACAAATCCAACTGATGTAGGACCTAATACTTACACAGTTGTAAAGTTTGTGTTTAAGGAGAATGGTAAAAAAGATACTGGAATTTGGCGATTTGCAAAGTGGCAGTGTATGCATTGTGTAGATCCAACTTGTGCAGGTGTATGCCCTACTACAGCTTTATACAAAACTGAGGAAGGTCCAGTTCTTTACGATGAGGATAAATGTATTGGATGCAGATACTGTGTAACCGCCTGCCCCTTTAATATTCCAAAGTTTGACTGGGAGAAGAGGAAAGTGATACAAAAGTGTACATTCTGTGCAGATAGATTGGCTGATGGCAAGAAACCAGCCTGTGTGGAGACATGCCCAACAGGGGCATTAAGCTTTACTTCTCGTGATGAAGCTATAAGCAAAGCTAATGAAGCTGCCTCTAAAGGTGCATATATTTATGGTAAGGATGAAGTAGGAGGACTTTCGTGGATCTATATATCTGATGTCCCTTTTAGGGACTTAGGTTTCCCAGAATATGGATCAGAGCCTTTTAGCTTATTCTGGAGAAATGAAATTTCAAAGTTTGCAGCTGTTGGAGCGATTTTCTCTTTGGTATTAGCTGGACTTTGGCTTTATAAAAAGAGGCGTACATCTTTGGAGAAAGAAGAGAATAGTAAAAAGGAGGTGATCAAATGAGTCAAACGATTGAGTGGTCTTGGTATATAGCTACTTACCTATTCCTTGGAGGTCTAGGAGCTGGAACATTCATTACCTCAGCAGTAGCTGACATTAAAGGTAAGGGAAAATATGAAGCCTTCTCAAGGTTTGGGGCACATTTGAGCTGGCCGATTTTGATTGTTGGTACGATTCTTCTCCTCTTCGACCTTGGGAGACCTGAACTTGGAGATCCTCTTCATATACTCAACGTATTTAATAATCCCATATCAATGATAACTATAGGAACCATTCTTTTAGTAGGCTTAATATTCATTTCTATGCTAACCAGTTTCTTATGGCTTGCACGTTGGGAAAGAACATGGTTAAGGTTAGTGATCTACCTAGTTGGCTTAGTATTGGCTATAGGAGTAGCTGTATACACTGGTTTACTTCTTACCTTAGCTAGAGGAAGTCCCTTTTGGGGCTCACCAGTTCTCCCTTGGCTCTTTATGGTATCTGGAGCCTCAACAGGCTTAGCCTTGGTTGGATTAGCCAATTCCCCACTTGGTATGCGTCTATTTCCACGTTTTTCAATTAAGCCTGAAATTGAGGCATTAGGTACAATAAAAAAAGTAGATGATGTGCTAATTACAGCTGAGTTAATTCTCATGGCTCTATATCTAGGGACAATTAGCTTTATAGAGATGGCTAGAGGGGAAATGATATATCTATTGGTAGGTCAACTTAGCCCAATCTTCTGGGGAGTAGTAATTGCTATAGGGCTATTAATACCTCTTCTTCTTGGAAAATATGGGATACAATACTTTAACAGGACAAATAGCACTGAAAAGATCTTGTTAATAGTGATGATAACCTTTTTTCTAGTGTTAATAGGGGGCTTTTTCCTGAGATATGTAATTGTTGTGGTAGGGCAGCTATAGTTTTATGGTATTAATTTGTAGATCTCATCACTCGAAAAAGGAAGTACATTCGGCATGGTTACGTATCCTAGAGTATGACATCATTAGGGAGGTAATTCTTAAGAGGAGATACAGATAATTGCTCAGCTCAAAGTTAACGGTTACACTTGTGATTTTTTTATCTATTATAATGGGAAAAAAGAATACAAAGATCCCACTCTCTCTGAGTATGGCAAAAACTAGGAGATGCTTATGAATTCTACAACGGCTAGAAAGTCACCCATATTTCAACATGATATAGAGACTATAAATCAGATGATTAACAAATATCCAAAACTACGTAGAATGTTACTTTTGCAGGATGTGCTTTCACAGTTCCAAACAAAAATTAAAGGAGATCCTATGAAGGGAACCAATTTAAACTGGGATGACGAGGCTATTGTGGAACCTATTATAAATGATCTACAACGTTGTTCACGTATTCTGAAGCAGCCTATAGCTACTTTACTAAATCCAAGCATATTTGATCAAGAGGCTCTCCTTTTCATGTGCGAACAACTTGAAAAAGTTCTTAATCAGAAAATAAGCAGAGTAAGGAAGTTAAAGGAGTTTCTAAAGATTGAAAAGAGTTTAAGATTAAATATAATTGAACTTGTTAATGCAGCTCTTAAGAATGACATAAGGTTCTTTAAAGACTCTGGAAAAAGGTTAAGGCTAAGGTATGAGTTGCTATTTTTTATAGGTAGCGCGTTGATTCAGTCCTGTTTAAAGGAGATTGCCAGTAAAGTAACCAAGTCTTTCCTTGAGGAGTGGTGGGAACCCATCTGTCCTATCTGTGGCAGAAGACCTCACGTGGCTAAGCTCAAGGATAAAAAACGTTATCTGCTCTGTACATTCTGTGGAGCTGAATATTTAGCAGACCAGTTCTTATGTGTGAATTGTGGAAATGTAGATCCCTATGCCTTAAAGTTCTTATATCCATTAAAACAACAAGGACTAAGGATAGATTTTTGCGAGAAGTGCAAACATTATATAAAGGTCATTGAAGAAGAGAGATTGGAATTTTCAATACCCTATGGTCTTGAAGATACATCCACAGTTATTCTTGATATAATAGCTACGCAGAAGGGACTTATAAGAGATTAAACATATATGAGCAAAAATTAATAACAGGGAATTATTGTGAATAATGAGCAAATTTAGGTAGAAGGATATTAGAAAAGTAGGAAAAATGTAGTATTCCAATTATAGATTATTTCTCACACAAAAAATAAAGAAGATTGTAAAAGTTTCTTAGCCATCGACCGTACTTAACTTACAATTTTGTTTTATTATAAAAATATTCACAAAAGAAATAAACTCAATTAATTTTTTTAATTAGGCTCATTATATCTTCAATTACCTTCCCTTTATCCTTCATCAAATTATAGATAGGAATTGAGCCCAAGGATTTCACCGTTTCTTTATTAGATGTAATTATACAGGCTAATACATTTCCTTCACAACCTTTTAATAGCTCTAAAATTTCTTCCTCCTTGAGGCCTACGATCATCTTTTCAACTTTACTATCCTTTGAAAATATATCGTAAAAGCCTTCAAGAAATACTATATCAAAGGAATCTTCCCTAAATCTTGATAATATTTTATCCCTGCTATACCTCTGCTCCACCTTTTCTATCTCAACTACTTCCTTAGGTGATACTAAGAGAACCTTTTTAGCCCCCGCTTCTGTGAATCTCCAACTATCTTTTCCAGGTTTATCAATGGTAAAATCCTCATGGTGAACATTCTTTACTACAGCTATTCTTAAATTCCCTTTTAATTCTTTGATTAAAGTTTCTATGGTCTTTGTTTTCCCACTCTTCTTTTTACCAAATACAGCAATAAAGAGGGTCATAATGGATGAACCTCAACCCTTTTTCCCTCTTCAAAGGCTTCATCTTTATCTAACATTACAAAACCATCGGCATTAACCAAATTCTTTATGGCATTTGTCCCCCATCCCATAGGTATAGCGAAATAGTTTTCCTTTTCCCTCTCTAACTTTACTAGGATTAGATTTCCCATTCCCTTCTTAACCTTTAAGCTAGACTTACATAAAGCAAAGAATACTCTATCTTCTTCCTTCCAGCCCATTAAAATTTTAAGCAAGGGCTTTGCTAAAAGATAAAAGGAAGAAACCATGGATACAACATGCCCTGGTAGCATCAGCAAAGGTTTACCCATTACCATGCTATAGCCTGCTGGTTTGGATGGGTTGTAGTTTAATCCATGGAAAAATATTTCTCCTTTAAGAGAATGTAAAACCCTTGGAACTATATCATTCTCTCCAATAGAGCAACCCGCTAAAGTAAAAACCAGATCAGATTTTTCACAGGCTTCCCTTATCCTTTCCTTTAAGAATTTTTCATCATCAGGTGAAACCTCCCATAATGATATTTTAGCCCCTAGGCTTTCAGCCTTTTTTAAAATTATATAAGAGTAGTTTATAGCTTCCATACCTCTCTCCTTAAAACCCTCGTAAAGCTCATCACCAACTGGGATTATGGCTAAATTTGGTTTAGCATAAACCTCTAATTTTTTAATACCTAATTCCATGAGCAAAGCCACATCTTCAGGCTTAATCCTTTTACCCCTTTTTAAAATTAAATCCTTGACCTTTACTTCCTCTCCTATTTTAACCACATTTTTACCAAAATCTATAGGTGAAGTAATCTCAAAAAAGTCCTTTTTAGCCCTAAAGTGTTCGTATCTAACTACAGCATCAGCCCCTTTAGGAATTTTCATTCCTGTAGATATGGGTAAAGCTTCCCCTTCCCTTAAGGGTTCTTGCTTTGCTAAGCTTAATCTAATAGGATTGGTAGGTGTAGCATAGGTTAAATCAGAACTTCTTACAGCTATACCATCTAAAGCTGCTATTGGGTAGGATGGTACATTTTTCTTGGCTCTTAAATCTCTTGCTGAGATTCTGTTCAAACTTTCAGCAATTGGTACAGATTCAACCTTTGGTCTGTAACCTTTTAAAGATTCCCTGATGAGGTTTAAAGCTTTATTTAGGGAAATAAGTTTTAAGGATTTTACTTTCTCTAATGCCACCATTTACCTCTTAAAAGAGGGAGGTATGTATTTAAGATTATCCTAAACAACTTTTTACCCATTTTTGGAAGTAATGCTTTCGTTCTATGTAGGCATTAAGTATCTTATAGTCTAGAAGATCCTTTTAATTTACCTTTAATTGTTATATATAATGTTAAATAATAGGGATAATAAATATGGTTGGTAAATGGGAAAAAGAAAAGTTTTAAGTGAAAAAGAATTAAAGGAATTAGTATTACCTGCCCAGGGAGAGGTCTTTGGGAGGGTAATTAAGCTATTAGGTAATGATTATCTTACAGTAAAGTGTAGTGATGGTAAATCAAGGTTAGCAAGAATTAGAGGGAAGTTAAAGAGAAGGATATGGATAAGGGAGAACGATGTGGTGCTCATTTCTCCCTGGGATTTTAAACCCAATGAGAGAGGAGATGTAGTATGGAGATATACTTTAGCCCAAATAGAGTGGCTAAAGGCCAACGGACATATACCTCAAGACTTTTAAAATGAAAAGGAGTGAAATTTTAAGTAGAGTTTGGAAGAATTTTGAAAATCTTGATAAAGGTGCCGTTGAGGAAGAAGTATTTGATTTCCCCACTTTATTATCCTTACAGAAGCTAATAAGAAGAGGTGCCCTTAATCATCTTAATGGTGTAGTTGGGATTGGTAAAGAGGCAAGGATTTACTGGGGAATTACTCAGGATAATTCTTCTGTGGCTGTAAAAATCTTCAATATAACTACAGCAAGATTTAAAAAAAGAAATATCTACATTGTAGGGGATGTAAGGTTCAAAAATGTTAAAAAGAATATTAAAGATTTAGTGATTCTTTGGGCTAAAAAAGAATATAAGAATTTGATTACAGCTTATAGTGTTGGGGTAGATGTACCTAAACCCATAGATCTGGAAAGAAATGTTCTAATCATGGAATTTATTGGAGATAAAGGAATTCCTGCCCCTACTTTAGCAGATTCTGAAGTTAATAGAAGGGACTATTTAAAGGTAATTAAAAGTGTCGAGCAATTGTACAAGGCTAATTTAGTTCATGCCGATCTATCAGAGTTTAATATCTTTAAATGGGGAAATAGGCTTATAATCTTTGATTTGGGTTCAGCTGTGGATTCTTCTCATCCTTTAGCTCTAAAATTTTTAAGAAGGGATTTAGAGAATATAAACCGTTTCTTTTATAAAAGGAAAGTAAAGGTTTATGATATGGATAGCTTGCTTAAGAGGATTTTAAATGCTCTTTGAACAAGAGGTTAGAATTCCTTTAGATAGGGTTGGAGTACTTTTAGGGAAAGAGGGTAGCGTTAAGAATCAGATAGAGAAGCTATGTGATGTTAAGCTAGAGGTGGATGGTAAGAATGGGGATGTAAAGATAATTTGTAAAAAAAATATAGAAAAGGCTGATCCTTTTAAAGCCGTTGAGATAGTTAAAGCCATAGGAAGGGGCTTCTCTCCTGATAGAGCTTTGAAGCTCTTAAATGAAGACCATACACTTGAAATTATAGATCTTAGAGAGTATGCAGGAAAGTCGGAGGATTCTTTATTTAGAATAAAGGGAAGGATAATAGGGTTAAAGGGGAAAGCAAGAAGGGTTATTGAAGAGCTAACCGATGTGGAAATAGCTGTTTATGGTCATACAGTTAGTATAATTGGAAATTTAGAGGGTGTTAGAATGGCTAATGAGGCTGTAAGAATGTTAGCTATAGGTAAATCTCATAATTCAGTTTACAATATGCTACAAAAGTATAGGGCAAAGGCTAAATTGGAGAAGTATAAGCTCTGGGAAAGAGAATATGACTAAGAATAAAGAGAAAGAGGCTATATTTAAAGAGATTTCTCCTAGTGAATTTTTTTATAGAAATAGAGAATTAGCTGGATTTACCAATCCTGTAAGAGCTTTATATAGCGCCGTTAGAGAATTGGTTGAAAATTCCTTAGATGCCTGCGAATTGGCTGGTATCTTACCAGATATCTATCTTAAGATAGGTTTGTTAGATGGTTATAAGGATAAGCCAGATCCTAGACCTTATCTTTTAAAGATCGTAGATAATGGTCCTGGTATAGACCCAAAATTTGTACCTAATTCCTTTGGTAAAATTTTCTACGGTAGTAAATACCTTCTTAAACAATCTAGAGGTATGTTTGGCATGGGAGGGAAAATGGCAATACTTTATGGTCAAATAACCACAAATAGGCCTGTAAAAGTTTACACAAGCACCGATGGTAAAATAGCTTACAATTATCAAATAATGATAGATATTAAGGAGAATAAGCCTGTAATCCTTGAAAAAAGTACTTCTGATGCCCAAGGCAAAAGGGGTACTTCTGTAGAGTTATGCTTAGAGGGAGATTATCAGAGGGCTTATCCAAAGATAAAGGAATATCTTACTCAAACATCCTTAGTTTCTCCTTATGCTAATATATTCTTTGTAGATGCTGAGGATAGAGTAACGGTTTATGAGAGGTCAACAAATTTGATGCCAAAATCTCCTACAGAGACAAAACCTCATCCCTATGGAGTGGATTTTGAAACTTTAAGAAGGTTAGTGAAGGAGAGTAGTCAAGAGAACCTAATGAATTTTCTGTCTAAAAATTTTCATAGAGTAGGTTCAAGAATTGCAAAAAAATTTCTAGAAAAATATAATTTTGATCCTAAAAGGGATCCTAAGAAATTATCTGATGAAGAAATCTTAGGTTTATCAAAGGCTTTACATAGCTACGGTGAGTTCTTGCAACCTGATGCATCTTGCCTATCCCCTTTGGGAGAAGAGATTTTAAAAGCAGGTATACAAAGGAACTTAAACCCTGAATTCCTAGCCATTGCCATTAGAGAACCTTCAGCCTATTTAGGCTTTCCTTTTGTTGTTGAAGTAGCTTTAGCCTATGGTGGTGAAAAAATACCTAAGGGAATTAGCCTTTACCGCTTCGCCAATAAAATTCCTTTATTATACGATGAATCCAGTGATGTTTCATGGAAGGTCATTAAGGAACTAGATTTGAGCAGATACAATGTTAGACCGGATATGGCTTTAGCCTTTATAGTTCATATATGCTCCATAAAAGTTCCCTATAAAACCTTAGGAAAAGAATTCATAGCTGATATCCCTGAAATTGAAAGAGAAATAAGAAATGGTATAAGGGATGTTTTAAGAAAGTTGAATCAATATTTATCTAGAAAAAGATTTATGGAGAAAACAAAAAGAAAGGCAAACATTTATGCAAAATATCTTCCCTTGATAGCTAAATTCTCAACAGAGTTGGCTCAAAAGAAGAAATTGCCAAGATATAAGAAGCTTATAGGATGGAGAGTGGATGGGGATAATGAAGGAAAAAACTAAGGAAAGTATTGCCTTAAAAAGAAAAGAAAAGGTTAAGGAGCTTTTTAAGGACTTAGGGTCAAAGGTTTATGAAAGCTTGGATAATGGGTATTACCCAGAAATTGAATTTCATAGTAGATCTGTTAAGAATATAGTTTACGATTCTAATCTAAAGCAATACGTTTTAGGTAGTAAGATGGTTAAAAGAGATGCCCAAAACATAAAGCACATTAGAGCCTTTACCCAGCTTTGCTGGTTAGCCTATTTTGCTAATAAATTATTAGCTGAAGGTAGAACATCCACTTTAAGGGATGTTTACTATTCCTCTCAAGCTTACAGTGTAGATTTCTCTGATCAAAACGAATCTGATGAGATTATAACCGATTTGGAAGTAATTTTAGAGAGGGCAAGAGAAGATTTTAACATTTACCCTGAAGAAAGGTCAGCCATCTTTGGAGATTTAACCATAGAATATACGGTTCCAGGCTATGAAGGGAGAAGGTTAAACCTAGCCTCTCATCCTGATGGCTATTTGATAGGCCCAAGCTTAAGCACTGCAGAATTTATAGATACTTCGGCTAAAATGGTGATAGCTGTTGAAAAGGGAGGATTATTTACAAGATTTGTGGAGGAGAAGGTTCATGAGAGATTTAAAGCCCTTATTGTTGATACATCAGGTCAGCCTCCTCGCTCCACAAGGTATATGCTTAGAAGGTTAAATCAGGAATTGGGTTTACCAGTTTTTATTTTAACAGATGGAGATGTATATGGAGAGCATATTGCCATGGTAATAATACAAGGCTCAGCTAACGCTGCTCACTTAAGGGAGCTAACAGTACCAAATGGTAAATGGATAGGCGTGTGGGGAAGTGACTTGATCAAGTATAAATTACCTACAGAACCAATGACAGAAGCTGATATAAAGAGAACTAAAGAGCTTCTTTTAGATCCAAGGTATAGCTCTGGAATATGGAGAAAGGAGCTAAACGTATTTCTTAAGATTAAGAAAAAGAGCGAATTGGAAGCCTTTGCTAAATATGGGCTAACGGCTATAGTGGATAAATACCTTCCTGAAAAGTTAAAATGGGCTAAGAGTGAATAGTAAAGGTTAAAAAATTAAAAGGAGAGGTTATTTAGATTGGAGAGCGAAAAAGTAGAAGAATTGAGAATAAATGTCCTAATCAGGCTTTTATCTATAGTGCTCTTTGCCCTAGCCCTTCTTCTCCTTTATTTAACTGCTAATACTCCCTTAATTCCACAGCTATCAACAATTTTTTATCTCATAGGTGGTTTAATGGTCTTCTTTTCCCTTCTAACTTTAATTTCAAAATTTGAATAGGTGAGAACATGGGAAAAATAAAAATAGCCATAATAGGTTTAGGAAATTGTGCATCCTCCCTAATACAAGGTTTAAAATATTACTCTAATCACTCTGATGGATTATGGCATTTTAAGGTAGGAGGATACAAAGTTGAAGATATTGAATTGGTAGCAGCCTTTGATGTAGATCCTAAAAAGGTTGGAAAAGATGTTATTGAGGCTATAGGCTATAATAATGCTCCAAAAAAAGTTGAGTTAGATAGGCTTAATATTGAAGTAAAGCCAGGATTAATAAAAGATCCTTTGCCTTTAGCCTTAAGAGAGCTAAAAGAATTAAAAGTTAATTATGAATCAAAGATAATGGACGAGTTAAAGAGCAATAAGGTAGATTTAGTCTTAAATTGTATATGCTCTGGAATGGATGAAACCTCTAAAATTTATGCAGGATTAAGCTTGGATGCAAATTGTAGCTTTATCAATATTACACCCTCTCGCATAGCAAAGGATCCTTTGTTAGCTATGAATTATGAGAATGGAAAGCTCTGCTTAGTAGGAGATGACCTTATAAGCCAGTTGGGAGGAACTGCCTTTCATAAAGGTTTAATGAAGCTTCTTAATAGTAGAGGTTTAAAGGTAGTTAAGAGCTATCAGTTGGATGTTGGGGGAGGACCTGAAACTCTAAACACTATGGATGAAGAGCTTAAAATGAGAAAGAGAGAAATAAAAACTAAGAGCATAAAAAAAGAGCTTGACTACGATATAAATTTGACCACCGGAACCACCGAATATGTAGAATTTATGGGAAACAATAGGACCAGTTATTTTTGGATAGAAGCAAAGGGCTATTTAGGAAGTAGTGTTAAAATAGATATCTATTTAAAAACCAATGATAGTGAGAATGCTGGGAATATACTCTTAGATGTTATAAGAGCTACTAAATATGCTAAAGATAGGGAAATTTATGGAGCTGTTAATGAAATATGCAGTTACGGATTCAAAGACCCTCCCTTTCCTAAGGGTATAGAAGAAGCCTATCAAGTTTTTTCCTCAAAATTTTTGACTTGTGAAATTGATAAATAAGGAAAAGATGGAAAGAAAAGAAAAGGAGATTTTAAGCAAGATCTTTTGCTTAAGCTTAGAAGGAAGTAAAGGCTTTGAAAGATTAGGAGAGGATTTAGATGATAAAGAGCTTCAAATCCTAAACTCTTTACAAGAGAAAGGGTATATAGATAAGAAAGAAGTTACTTTAACTGATAAAGGGAGAAAGATTATAAAAGTTATTTTAGCAGGCGGAGTTTTTGACATAATCCATCCTGGTCATATATACACTTTAAATCATGCAAAGAATTTGGGAGATATACTTATAGTATCGGTAGCTAGAGATTCAACGGTCAGAAAGATGAAGGGAAGAGAACCCTTACATAACGAGAAAGAGAGGTTAAAATTGGTATCTTCCCTAAAGATGGTAGATTTAGCCCTATTAGGCAGTGAAAAGGACATCTTTGAAACCGTTATCAAAGTTAAGCCTGATGTAATAGTTTTAGGCTATGATCAAAGACATAATGAAAGGGAGCTTATAGCAAGAGGAAAAAAGGAAAATTTAGATTTTCAAGTTATAAGATTGTCTTCACCCATACCTCACGTTAAAACCTCAAACATAGTAGCAGATGAGGATTCCTTAAAGGAAATTTAATACTTTTAATCCTATATAACCGATGTTCTACTCCTAATTTCTTTTTCAAATTCTTAATTCTTTCTATGTCTCTAATTAAAATTTCTTCTTTCTCCCATGAGCTTAGAAGTTTCTATTACTACTTTTTCCTCAGTTAGTATATATTTCATTCTCTTAATGTAGAGATATAGCAAGAGTATAGTTACCTCAGATAGCTACTTCATTTCTAAAGTAGATATTTTGAGAGTGATCTCACTACCATCTCTCAAACTTAAAGCCTCTCTAACATTAATGGGAGCGATAAACTCTATTACCGAATCATCGTAATGAGTCCTTTCAAAGGCCACTAACACAGCCCCATTTATCTTATCATTCAGCTGAGCCATTAGACACTTTACCCAGCCATAAGTTCTTTTCTCATCCTCAAAACCTTCTATCAGTATGGAATCCATGTGCATTAATTCTCTCCTTATCCTTCTGTAAATAGGATCAACTAACTTTATATTTAGAGTTCCAAGATAAGGGTCAAAACCCAATTTTTTAACGAATTGTTTTCTATAACCTTCAAGAGATATATAGTAAGCTCCCTCACCCAAACCCGAAAATATCTTACCCTTCAGCTCTATTATCCTTGGAGCCTCTAAAACTCCCTTTAAGGTTACATAAAGGTCGTAAAGTTCTCTTAATCCCTTTTCCGTTATCCTTACATAACTTTTATTTGCTTTTCTATATCTGTCTACTAAGCCGAGTTCCTCTAGAGATGATAGGTGTTTAGAGGCAAGTTGTTGAGATTTTTCAATTCTTTTAGCCAATTTCTTTGTAGATAATTCTAAATAGGAATTGTGAGCCCTTAAAAAGAGCAATTCTATTAAAGTTAATAGCAAACTACCCTTTAACTTCATAATCCCTTATCTTACCCCTCGAATATAGGTGAGCCTTTCTAAGGGCTTCGGGATAGCTAAAATTCCTTTTTTCGAAGAGAATTTTAAGGGAACTCAACTTAACTTTATATCCACAGCTAACATAAAAGGTCTTACCATCCTTTGGACTAATTTTATATCCTAAAATTTCCCCATTCACCATAACTTCTGATATATTTTTTCCTTTATCCTTAACTTCTCCTAGTAAAAGGGATTTAGCCACTCCTATACAAGGTAGATCCGATAAAATTCCTACAAATACAGCCAATCCAGCCCTTCTTGGATGAAGCGAACCATGACCATCCACCATTATTAAATCGGGCTTAACCTTCAAATTCTTTAAGGATGAAAGCATCAGGGGGGCTTCTCTCATAAAAAGAAAGCCTGGGATATAAGGAAAAAGGTCCTTAGATGAGGCATAGCTAACATCAACTTCTTCATCATCTAGTAATTTACAGCATACGGAGCAAGCTAAGCCTAAACCCTTTCTATAGGAAACATCTATTCCCGCATAGGAACGAATTTTATCTAAATCTAATTCCTCTTCCCTATAAAGATTTCTAAATCTTCTCTGTAGTAACTTTAAAAACTCAAGGTTTACCTTATCCGCTCTTATCATTCTTTAACCTCTTCCAATAATTTCTCCCTATTAAATTATAAAACTTTAAAGTAGTTAGAAAAGGTTCCTTAAATATCTTTTAGATTTACCTTAAGATTTACTTTATCCCCTAAAACTGATACTGTCAAGTTGTTGGTATTGCTGGCGGTCTCTTTAGGGTTTGATGGGGCCTTATGAAGTTGTACCATAGGACGAAGAACCTTATGAAGAGTTTTATCTTGAAGATAGGCTTTTTCCTTACTGGGAAGTTGTTAAAGAAGCGCCTAGTCCTGGCTTTCATGGTTC
>JARVJX010000032.1 GCA_029775995.1 Nitrososphaeria archaeon
CAACAACCTCACCATCCATAATGGTTAAGGATAAACGTATACTCCCAACCATATATGAAAATCGGAAGAGGAAGTAAATAACTTATCATTCACTAAGGAGGCAAGAGCGTAGAGTAAATTTATACATACGGGTAAGGATAAAGTTGGCTAAGGAGCTTCCTTTGGAACTAAAGAAGTATGAAGTAAATTTCTATAACAAAGTAGTGAATAATTAGCTAAGTTTTTAAAGGAAGTTAACTATACTTAAAGTTTAATTAATAAATTGAGTAAGCGCTAAGGGGTAAAGCTGAAATTATCAGAGAGGGTTAAAAGGGTAAGGCTATCAGGGATAAGGGAAATCTTAGATTATGCTAAAGATTATGAGAACCTTATTCCTTTGAATTTTGGTGAACCAGACTTTAAAACTCCTAAACCTATACGCGAGGCTGCGAAGATAGCTATAGATGAGGGCTTTATAAAATATGTGGACCTTAAGGGAATAAAAGAGCTAAGGAAAGCTATAGCTGATAGAAGTAAGGAGGATTTAGGCTTAGATTACGATTTTGAGAAAGAAATCTTAGTATCTGTTGGCAGCTCGTCGGCTCTCTTTTGTGTATTTCAAGTTCTTTTAAGGGAAGGGGATGAAGTTCTATTACCCTCTCCTTACTATCCTTCCTACTATACCATGGCTGTTTTAACTGGTGCAGAGGTAAAATTTTATACCCAAAACTTTGAGAGGAAATTTGATATAAGCAAAGAAGATATAAGAAGCAAGATTAGTGAAAGAACTAAGGCCCTTCTTTTATGCTATCCAAACAATCCTACAGGTAACATAATATCTAAGGAAAGGCTCTCAGAGATAGCTAATTTAGCAAGAGAATTTGATTTGTGGGTAATTTCTGATGAAGTTTACAGCAAATTTGTTTATGATGGAGAGCATTATAGCATAGCAAGCCTAAAAGAAATGAAGGAAAGAACCATAATCATAAATTCTGCTTCTAAGAGCTATGGCATGACTGGATGGAGAATAGGTTGGGTCTTAGCGAATGAAGAGCTTATAAAAGAGCTAACTAAGATTCATCATTCCATGGTAATACATCCTGATGTAATAGCTCAAAGGGCTTTATTAGAAGCTTTAAAGATGAATAAAGTTTTTTTCGATGAAATAAGAGAAGAATATAAAAGAAGAAGAGATTTTGTAGCTGGTGCTTTAAGGGAAATGGAAGGCTTAGAATTCGTTTTACCTAAAGGAGCCTTTTACTTTTTCCCAAAGTTTTACTATCAAATGGGTTCTAAGGATTTTGTCAAATATCTTATTAGAGAAGCAGGGGTAATCTTAGTTCCTGGTATATCCTTTGGTGATGAGTGGGATAATCATATAAGAATAACCTTTTCTTCCCCTTTAGATAGGCTTGAGGAAGCCATGAAGAGAGTAAAGAAAGCCGTTGGAAAGCTTAGAGTTAAAAAATAAAGGTAAACAATTAACTTTTAAGATTTAAGGATGAAGATTAAGGAGGTGAGAAATTGGTAGTTATAAGGAGGAGAATAATAGAGTATGAAAAATGTGAGCATGAGATTTTATTAAAAAGAAGGGCTCCTACAGGAGAATGGTATAAATGTGTAATATGTGATAGGGTATTTACTGATAAGCAGATATATAATTTAGAAGTGGAAGGGATATTACCTTGAAAAAGGTAGAAGCCTTAATAAAACACGATATTTTAGATGGGATACTTAGCGAATTAAAGAAGATTAGTACACATATAACTTTACAGGAGGTAACTTATGTAGGGAAAACCTTAGAGCAGGTGAATTTATCTTCTGTTATAGTATATAATAAGGATAGAGTAGGTAGGGTAAAGATAGAAATCTTTGCTCAAGATGAGCAAGTGGATAATATTATAACTGTAATAAAGGATAAAATAAAAATGAGAAAAGAGGAAGAATATATAGCTATAGTAAATGTAGACAGGATGCTAAGCTTTACATAACGCCAAATTGTGAAGTCTCCCCCATTAACCACTCTTTCTTTGTTATAACAGGAATATCTAAGAGGCTCTTATCTAGTGGATATCTTCCATACTTTTTAGCTGCTATTAACATAGCTTCTAAGTTTTCAAGAGGAGTCCAAGGGGCTATTCCTCCACCTCCTCCTAACCATAGTTTACCTCCTTCTCCAGCTTTAAAGATGATCTGTCTAGTAGCTTCTGCAACCTCTTCAGGCTTTCCTCTCTGTAATATGCCAGGAGGATGCAAATTTCCCCTAGCACAGAAATGAGTAAACTTTTTAACATCTCCCATATCATCAAAGGCTCCAACCTGCCATATCTCAGCATTTATCTTATCTACAGCTTTGTATATGTGCTTCACAGAGCCTTCATTATGCCAAAATCTCCATCCTCCCGCTTTTACACATTTTTGGTATTTGTCAAAGGCTCTATTCAGGTAAGGTAAGATGAATTCTTCAAATTGTGACTCATTAACAAAGGCTGGGCTATGGTCTGGTATAAAAATGTACTTCGCATCACCCAAAATTTCTTCAATAGCCTCACAATATTCTATAAAGTATCTGGTAGCCAAATCCAACCATTTGTGTAACTCCTTTGGATAAGAATACATCCATACAAAGAATTTGTCGTATCCCATGGATAGCATGGCTCCTTCCACTAGTAAGCCACAGTAAACATTTCTATCAATATATTCGTATTCTTCTCTAATATCCCTTGGGAACCAATCCCAGAAGTATTTTATGAGTTTAAGGTAATCAGCCCCTAAACCAACTTTCTTTACATCAGGAACCCCATTAGCTACTAACCTATCAATATCCTCTACAGTTTTTATAGGATAAACTCTAACCCAAGGGGGAGCATCAGGCATCCAAGCCATATCTCCTCCAAAGGCTGTAGCTATTAATCCAGCAAATTCTCCAATTTCTGGAAAGGTTCCCATCTGCTCATTATATATTTCTGGAAATCTCTTTTGAAAGGCTACCTTAGCATCTATTTGAAGCCTAGGGTTTAGATAAAATTCTAGCTCAGAACATTGGGCAAAGGATTTAAGAATTAAAGCATAGCAGAGCTGGGAAACAGGGACATAATCTACGGGCTCTCCATAACACTGTCTGGTTAGCCTTTCTATAACCTTCATCTCTCTTTACCTCTAATGTTAGTACTATAACGGATTTTTAATATTTAAATTTAACTAAATTAAGCCAAAGACCTCTTTAACTTGCTTATCAGATAGCATTTCTTTTAAATTTCCATGGTAAATAATCTCTCCTCTTTCAATACAGTAAATTCTATTAGCACCTTCAGGTATCCCATACAAGTTTGAAGAGGTTAAGAACAAAGTTAATCCTTGCTCCATTAGGACTTTTAATCTATCACCTAATCGGCTTCTCATTATGGGAGCTAAGCCTTCAAAGGGCTCATCCAATAAAATTAAAGAAGGTCTTGTTACTAAAGCTCTTGCTATGGCTAACATCCTCCTTTCTCCACCACTTATATGAGTTCCTGGCTTATTCTTATAGCTCTGAAGGACTGGAAAAACGGAGTAAATGTAATCTAAGCCCTCTTTTACCATAAATTTATTATATTTTCTTGTAATCAAAGGTAGCTCAATATTCTCTTCAACACTTAAACTAGGAAATATCTTCAAATCATCAGGAGAGTAACCTATGCCTAAAATAGAAACTTCGTGAGGGGAGTGACCTGTTATGTTTCTACCCAAGAATTTTATCGTACCGCTTTTGGGTTTAATGTAACCCATGATAGTCCTTAAAAGGGTTGTTTTACCTGCGCCATTCCTTCCTACTAGGCATACCATTTCTCCCTTTTTAACTTCAAGAGAAACATTTCTGAGAATATGGCTTCCATCTCTAAATACGTTAAGGTTTTCTACTTCAAGGATCATTTCAGCTTCCAAACATTACACTAGCCACTTCTTTATTAGCCTTCACCAATTCTGGCGAAGAATCATCAAGAATTTTACCATTGTGAAGAACCACTACCCTTGAACTGTAGTTAAATACTATATCCATATCGTGCTCCACCAGAATTAGGGAGCTTATCTCCATTTCCTTTAAAGCACTCATTATAGTCCCCATCAGATCTCTTTTCTCCTTTATACTAACCCCTGATGTTGGTTCATCCAAAAGAATTAACTTTGGTCTTAGAGCAAAGGCTGAGGCTACATCTAAGAGCTTTTTATCCCCATGAGGTAGATCCTTAGCTAAAAAATTTCTTCTTTCATAAAGACCAAAGACCTCCAAAGCTCTTTCAGATAGGTTATTGATCTCCTCATCCTGCTGGTAGGATTTAAGAAAATTTTTGCTCTTACCCAAACTGGATATTAGCGCAACTTTAAGGTTATCTAAGGTAGTTAAGTTTGGGAAATAGGATGGGATCTGAAAACTTTTTACTATGCCTAATTTACACCTCTCAGAAGGACTCATATTGGTTATATTCTTTCCTTCAAGGATGATCTTACCTCTAGTGGGTTTTAATAAGCCTGAGATTAAGTTGAGTAAAGTAGTTTTACCTGCCCCATTTGGGCCTATTATAGATATTCTTTCATCCCTATTTATTTTAAGATCAACATTGTCTAGGGCTTTAAAATCTCCATAGTACTTTGTTACTTCAAGAACTTCTAGCAAGCCCATGTCTTTATGCTCCTTTAAAGTGCTTATATATCCTTATTAAACCTTCTGATATACCACCTGGAACAAAGATAATTATGAGTAGTAATGCAGCACCAAAGAGTATCCTCCAATAAATTATGGTAGACATTATAAAATCTCTCAGTAAGGTATATACAAAAACCCCAATTATGGGTCCAAAGAAGTTAGTAAAACCTCCCAAAAGGGTCATAAAGACTATTTCTCCAGAAGTGGTCCAGTAAGAAAAAATGGGCGTAACATGACTAGTTATATGGGCTAATAAAGCTCCTCCTATCGATGTGTATATGGCTGAGATTACAAAGGAATATAATCTAAACCTTTTAATATTTATCCCTAAAGCTTCAGCCTTTTCAGAATTCTCTTTAATGGCTTTTAAACTTAAACCAAAATGGGATGAAACTATTATATAAGCCAAAACGGTTAGAATTATCACAATACCTAAAACGTAATAATAATAGGGTTGAAAGAGAAAATCTAAATGAGGAAGATATCTAAAATCTAATCCAAGCAATAAAGGTTTAAAAGTTATGCGTAAACCCTCATCCCCCCCAGTAATAGGGGTAAATTTTATAAGCAGAGTGTAAAAAACCATACCAAAGGCTAAGGTTAAGAGGGCAAAATAAATTCTCGTATATTTAACACATATATAACCTACTCCTAACCCTACTATAAAGGCTGATAAAGCAGATGCTAAAATTAAAACTTCTAAATTTTCCATAGTATAATTCCTCATAAGAAAGGCTGTAGTATACATACCAAGGGCCAAAAAGAGTCCATGACCAAAGGATAACAAGCCAGTATAACCAAATAATATATTGAAGCCTATGACTACAGGAATATAGGCTAAAGAAGTAAGGGTTAGATAAACGTAAAAGGGAGGAGCTATATAGGGAACTAAGGCAAGGAGGGCTATTAATATAAGAGTAAAAAATAAATTCCCACTAAGAATTTTCTTCATATCTCTTTCCCCATTAAGCCTGTAGGCTTAATTAATAATACTGCTATTACGATTAAGTATATTACGAAGGTAGTTAATTCTGGAAAGATAAAGGTAATAAAGGCTTGAAGAAGGCCAACTATTAAAGATGCCAATAAAGCTCCCCTCATACTACCTAATCCTGCTATAACCACAACAGCAAAGGCTAAAACTATAGCCTCTATACCCATACCTAAGACCGCTGCTGTTACAGGTATTATTAAAGCCCCAGCTAGAGTTCCTAAAACTGTCCCAATGGTAAAGCTTAAAATATAAATGTTTCTAACTTTTACTCCTAGACCTTCACTCATCTCTATATCATCAGCTACACTTCTCATCTTCTTTCCTTGCCTAGTCTTCTTAATAAAGAATTCTAATAAAAAAGCTATTAGAAAGGCTGAGATTATAACCAAAAAATAATAAACAGGAAAGCTTGTATCCAAAAATCTAAATTCTCCATAAGTTAAGATGCCAAAATCAGATATCTGAGGATAAGAGCCCCATATGAGCTTTATCATATCCTCAAAGATCAGGACTAAACCAAAAGTGGCTAAGAGCTGAAAAGCCTCTTCTTTTTTATAGACAAAATTAAGGACTCCTCTCTCAATGGTAGGTCCAAGGAAGGATAGACTTAAACCTGCCAATATTAAGAAGAGCAGACCATAAACTACTGAGAACCCCATTTTTAAGAAAAAATTAATAAAAGTTATCCCTACGTAAGCTCCTATAGCATAGAAGCTACCTACTGTTAGATTTAAAATCCTTTGTATTCCAAAAACTATCTGTAATCCAGCACTTATCAAAAAAATAATGGAGGAGGAAAAGATTCCTGTAAGTACCAGTATGGTTATAGTGGATGGTTCAAGTAAGGCCATTTTAAGCCCAAGTCTTTACCCAATCGTGGAACTTCATACCTGGTGGTGGTTGAAGTTTTTCAGGGGGTACACTTATAACTGGATCAAGAATTATAAAATCGTAATCTGGACTATGTTTGCTTAGTCCTTGCCAGAAGGAAGTAAGCATTACATGATCTTCTCTAAAGCTTCTATAACCTGATAGAGATGGTACTGTAACTTGGGTTAATTGCTTAGCTATCTCTTCTTTTGTAGGCCATGATCCTTTTATCTCATAGGCTCTCTCTACAGCAGCTTTATATGCTTGGAAGGAGAAGAAAGCATGATCACACTCATATACAGGAAATTCATTATACCTCTTTACGTATTCATTTACAAAGGCTTCCCTTAAAGGCCAACCTCTAGGCTCAAGGAAGTACCAGCTATTACACCCTATTAATAAACCTTCAGGAGTGAAATCTTTCTTTAAAGTTGGTAATACCCCTCCAGCTGTTACTAAAGCAGCTTTGCTATCCTTAAAGAGTCCGACCGCATTAGCTTGTCTAATAAATATGGTAGCATGGCCTGACCAAAAGCTAGAATGTATAAGATCGGCTTTTGTAGCCTTTAAAGTGGCTATCTCTGATGTATAATCGGTACCTTCTGGCTTTGGCCAAAGTTCTTTAACTAACTCAACTTTTGGATTAAATCTTTTTAATATAGCCATGAAGGCTTCTAAATTGTTTCTTCCATAAGAATAATCATCGTTTATACCTGCTACAGTTCTAATATCAGGGAAGAATCTAGCCGTTAAAACTGCCCCAGCCACTGATTCAGCCTCATTATTTATACTCTTAAAAGCGTAAGTTGGATTAGGTAAAGTTTCTTCTAAACCCTGTTGTGTGGTTGCATCCCAAGATATCCATATCTGTTGAAGTTGTTCAGCCAATGGTCCAAAGGCAAGGCCTGTAGAGGTAGCTGTGGTACCAATTATAGCATCTACCTTCTTTTCTACGGTTAGCTTTGTAAATCTTTCCTTTCTAACATCTACTGGCCCTGTTTCATCTTCAAATATTAATTCTACTTTTCTGCCTAATATCCCCCCCGCTTGATTTACCCAGTCAGCCCATATTCTTGCAGCGTTCATACCTGCTATACTAGCTGGTGCAAAAGATCCAGTTTGAAAACCCATTACTCCAAATCTTAATGGTTCTGATGGAACTGGAACTTTAGCAGGGGTCCCAGTAATAATTTGTGTAACTGTTATAGTTTGTGCTGGTTGAGTGATTGTCTGTGTAACTGTTTGAGCTGCTAAGGTTTCTGTTTTAATAACTGTTTGCGTAATAGTCTGAGCTTCTTGAGTTATAGTTTGTGCTGGTTGAGTGATTGTCTGTGTAGCAACCCTAGTAGGTGCAGTTGAGACTCCACCAAAATATCCTCCAACTCCCGCAACTATAGCGGCTATAGCTGCTGCTATACCAATCTTAGCTCCTGTTGATAGGGCTTCCCTTCTGCTCATACGCTCTTTTAATATTTCTGGAAAAGCTTCTTTACTGATCTTTTTAGGTTTTGGTTTACCTATTTCCATATCAAGGACTACTACAGAATAGTATATATATTTTACTTATTAGTTAATTTCTAATTTCGACTTTACAGATTGGAATTTAATTTTTTAAAGATTTATAGATTAATTCTTATATCTTTCTCAGGAAATTTACAAATAATTTTGAAGACTCAGAATTAGCCACATTGCTTAAATTTTTATTTATAGTGCTTTGTTAAAAAACTTCAATAGAATACATTAGCTTACCTTATTTCTATCCTTTTTTAACCCTTTAAGATTAAATTTAGTCCTATTTGCCCAATGAGTAAGAATTATCTTTTTCATCATATAAAATTTTAAAAAGCTACTTTTGATTAACCATTTGAGTAGTTTTACGAAAAAGCAATTTATAGTAAAAATTTATATTAAAAGAGAAGGAAAAGATGGTATGAAACCCAAGGAAAGGATGTTAGCTGCTTTTGAGCTTAGGGAACCAGATAGGATACCAGCTGCTGAACTAGGCATTGAGGGTGCAATTGAAAAGGCCATCATTGGGAGTTTAGAGGAAGTTAAAGGAAGGGTTGAAGATGGTGAGGCAGGTGTATGGTTGGATAAAATAGATAACCCTTTTTGGGGTGTTAAAAGGAGCAAGCAAGCAGCAGAAGTTTACATAAGAAATTTATATAAAGTAGTAAAAAGATTAGATTTAGATGCCTTAGTATTTTCTGTTCACTCTTTGATGCCCTTTAAGCAAATTTACATAGATGAGAATAATTGGATAGATGAGTGGGCAGCCATCTGGGGAAAGGGTATGGATGGTACAGGAAATATGAGGGTATGGTATAGAGGAGGAACCTTAAAGACTGAAGAGGATATGGAGAGATTTAAAGAAGATGGATGGCCTGATCCTTACGAATTGGGAGCCATAGATACCATGGTTCATGCTATAAAATACTGTCAAAGGTTAGCTGGGGATGAATTGATGATCATACCATCTATTCACGATGGTTGGGAGTTTGCTTTAATGGCTAGAGGCTTTGAATCCTTTTTAATGGATCTATATAAGAACCCAAGGCTAAATGAGGAGCTCTTAGAGGCTACTACAAGATTCAACTTAGAATTGGCTAAAGCCATTGTAGATGAGTGTAAAGTGGATGTGATTGGGGGTTCAGACGATATAGCCGATGCCAGAGGGCCCTATATGCCCCCAAGATTATTTTATAAGCATATACTACCTTACTATAAAAATTATGTCCAAAGCTTGAAGAAGAAAGGAATATTTGTTATGAGGCATACTGATGGGAACATATTACCTATATTAGATGGGTTCGTTGAAGCAGGATTAGATATCCTTCATCCTATAGAGCCAGTGATGGATATAGGAGTAGTTAAGGAGAAGTATGGGGATAAATTATGTTTATGTGGGCATATAGATTGTGTTCAAACCTTGGTCTTTGGTACCCCAGAAGATGTAACTAACGAGGTTAAGCAAGCTATAAAGAAAGCTGCACCAGGGGGAGGCTATATATTAGGCTCCAGCAACAGCCTACATAGCTCTTGCAAAATTGAAAATATATTAGCCATGTTTGAAGCTGGAAAAAAGTATGGGTGCTACCCTATAGAATAAAAGCTAAATATAAAAAACTCCGGGATAGGGAGAAGAAGGAATTGAACCTAGATGAAATTAAGAAAAAGCTTATGGAGAGTCTTGGGGACTTAAATGAGGAGGAAGCCCAAAAATATTTTAATCTTTTATTAGAAGAAAAGGTTCCTCCCTTAGAGATCATAAACACAGCCTTAAAGCCTGGTATGGACATAGTGGGATCGAGGTATGAGACAGGAGAATATTTTCTCTCAGATCTTATGCTGGCTGGACATATAATGAAGGGTTTTATGAATATTTTAACTCCTATGCTAAAGAGTGATGCGTCAGGTCCAAAACTTGGAACCGTAGTTATAGGTACTGTAAGAGGAGATATGCATGATATTGGTAAAAATCTCTTTGGAACTTTATTAATAGGGGCAGGTTTTGATGTCCTTGATTTGGGAACTGATGTAGCACCAGAGAAATTTCTTGATAAGGTAAAGGAAGTTAATGCTGTAGCCTTAGGAATGTCCACTTTATTATCTACCCACCTCTTTGAAATGAAAAATACTGTAGATTTATTTAAAAGGGAAGGCTATTATGATAAAGTGATGATAATAATTGGAGGAAGACCAGTGACAGAAGAATTTGCAAAGGAGATAGGAGCCACTTACGGAAAAGATGCACTAACAGGGGTAAAATTGGTTAAAAGGCATTTGGGTTTTGAAGAATAGGTGAGGGTGGGATGATGAACATAAAAATACCTGAAGGGAGAGTATTACAGGGAAGGGTAATAGCCATAGAACCTACAAAGGATACTTATAAGGGTGAGGATGGTAATCTTTATACAAAACACATATTTACTGTAGAGCTTTTAAGGTGGAGTAAGAAAAAGGAGGGATTCTTAGAGCTTCCTGAAGAGCTAAAGGGAAAGAAGGTTAAATTGGTAAGATACACTTGTTACGATTGGCATTTAAAGATAGGTTCTTTAAAAAATTTAACTGAGGAAGAGACAAAGGCTGTAATTGATGGAAAGCCTACTCAAAATGTATTCTGGGATTAAAAATTTTTAATCCATAGATTCCCTTACCTTAAAGTTAAGGTGTTAAATGGCTACTATTAAGCTTGAAGCTAGAGAATTAGAGGCTCATGTGGGAGAAAATTTACTAAGCAGCATAATTAATAGTGGTATATTTCTTTCAGCACCCTGTGGAGGAAGAGGGACATGTGGAAAATGTAGAATAATAGTGAATAAGGGAGGTGAATTTTTATCAAATTTTTCAAACTTAGAAAGGGCTGCTTTTAATGAGGAGGAGATTAAGGAGGGCTATAGGTTAAGCTGTTTAGCAAAAATTGAAAGAGAGGGAACCATAGAAGTTGAGATACCTATTGAGAGCAAATATGAACCTCAAAAGCTTTTGGTGATTGGAGTTGAACCTTCAGTAAAACTTAATGCTCCTATTAGAAAGTACTTTGTTAAATTACCACCACCTACCTTAAAGGATTTTAGGGCTGATTCTGATAGGCTTTTAGATACTTTAGCTGAAAAAGGACTTTATGATCTAACCATAAGTTATGAAGCATTAAAAGTACTTGGAAATGTTTTAAGGGATTCAAATTGGGAAGTTACAGTAGTAGTAAGGGATGAAAAGGAAATAATATGGGTGGAGGCTGGAAATACCGAAGATAGAAACTTTGGCTTTGCTTTAGATGTGGGTACTACAAAATTGGCTGGTTATTTGGTAGATTTGAACAGTGGGAAGATCCTAAACCATTCTTCCTTAGTTAATCCTCAAGGAGCTTTTGGAGGTGATGTTATATCAAGGATAGCTTACTCTATGAAAGAACCAAAAAATCTTGAGAAACTTAATAAAGCGGTTATAAGAGGAGTAAATGAAATTCTAAGTGATCTATGCAAGAAAGAGAATATCGATGCTAATGAGATTTATGAGGTTAGTGTAGCTGGAAATACTACCATGCATCATATATTCTTAAACTTACCTCCTAAAAATGTAGCCTACGCTCCTTATACTCCTATCCTTAGAGGATCTTATAGTATAAAGGCTGAAAAATTAGAATTAAGTGTAAATAGGGGAGCCTACATTTTCATATTGCCTAATTTAGCTGGTCATGTTGGGGCTGATGTTGTGGCTGATATTCTCGCCTCACAAATATATAAAGCTGAAGATTTAAGCTTGTTAATTGATATTGGAACTAATACTGAAATAATTCTGGGTAATAAAGATAGGTTAGCAGCAGCATCTGCACCATCAGGTCCAGCCTTTGAGGGAGGCCATATAAAATTTGGAATGAAAGGTGAAATAGGAGCCATAGAAAAAGTTTGGATTAATCCAGATAACCTTGAGCCTGAATATAAGGTAATTGGGGATGTTAAGCCAAGAGGGATCTGTGGCTCAGGTATTGTAGATGCTGTGGCTCACATGTATAAAGCAAATATAGTAAATGAAAGTGGCAAGTGGGTAACCACTTTAAATAATAATAGAATAAGGAAAAATGATAACATTTACGAATATGTTTTAGCTTGGAAGGATGAAACCTCCATTGGGAAAGATATAGCGGTAACTCAACCCGATGTTAGAGCCATTCAGTTAGTAAAAGCTACTATAGCCACAGGAATCGAAGTTTTGTTAACTTATCTAAAGGTTAGAAGTAAAGATATTAAGAAGGTATTCTTAGCTGGAGCCTTTGGAAACTATGTAGACCCTCAAAGTGCAAGAACCATTGGAATGTATCCAAATATACCTTTAAGAAATGTTAGGTTCATAGGGAATGCAGCTGGAGTAGGAGCAAGATTGGCTTTAATTTCTAAAGATATAAGGGAAGAGGCTGAAAAACTAAGTAGGAAGATAGAATTTATACCCCTATCATCTTTTCAAGGGTTTCAAGAAATATTTTTGAGCCAAGTTAACTTTCCAAAAAAGAGTTAATCTTTTATTTAATTTTGTTTTAAATTTTGTAATGAAGATATTAGCCTTTGAACCTAAGGTAGAAAAAGAGAATGTGATTACAAAGCTTAAAGGAAGAGAGAAAAGGTTAGGAAGATTGTTCTCTTATGAGTTAGTTTATCTTGGCTACTATTTCTTTATATTTAATTTCATAGCAAGAAAAGATCAAAAGGAGCCTGCTAAGGCTATTATTGCTGCTGATACTGTAGATGGTTCTCCAGTATTTTTCAAGCAGGATGTGGAAGAGTTAGATAAAGCAAAGGAAATAGAGGTAGAAGATAAATCTGTTTTAAAGGTAAGGTGTAAAGAAGAGGAAGCCTATGAAAAAGCTTCCGATGAGCTAAGAAAAAGGTTGCTTAAAGTAACCATGTGGAGAAAAGTAGGCCTAAATTTCTCCCTATTAGAGAAAAGGCTCATTTATTTTCCTTACTATGTAGGATACTATTTAGCTTACAAAAAAGATTCTATCATCAAGAGTCTTGGTAATGTAATCATTTCTGCAAAGATACCTAAGGTAGAAAGAGAGAATAAAGAGATAAGATTTGAAGTAGTTAACGCTTTATCTGGAGAATTGGGAAACGTTTATGGTAGAGCAGCTGTGATGAGGGGTATAATCATGGACGGTATAGATTCTCAATGGGATAAAGATGAATTTGACTTTAAGTTCTTTAAAGAAAAATAGGTGGGAGTAGCCTACCAGAAGGCTACCAATAGAGCTATAACTAGTATCAGCATAGCTATTTCCCAGACCCTTGGGTTCATCCATTTTGGTAGTTTTTCTGGAAGGAAGTAAATTCCCTTCATTATACCTTCTCTCTGCTCTCTTGTCATGCTTCTAACCCTTGGCACCAATCTTTTTATGTATACATATAACCACCAGTACATTAAACCCATAGTAACTAAAAGTATCACTAAGAATATCCATTCGAATCCTGGCACAGGTGCTGGAGGTTTTAAGGGTAGGGGTTCAGGCTTAGCTTGGAATATAATCATAGCTTAACACCTCCTATTAGATTTGCCCTCATGGCCCTATGGGCTATTATATTATTCATAGCTGTAGCCTTTATTACAGTGGGTTTTGTTATAACTACATCCTTTAGTTCTTCCGCTGGTATTCTTCCCTTAATCCTATTTTCCACTAGGCTCACTATTACCATAGCTACTATTGTTATACTAAAGGTCCAGAAGGGTATATACCAACTATGGGTCATCCAAGCTGGAAGGGCCTTTATAACATCTGGAGCAACTCTTGGTAATATTACTGATATGGGAAGACCATAAATAACAGCTCCTGCTAAACAACCTATGATCGCTGAATTTCTACTGAAGAAGGTAGTTAAAGGACCAACTATATAGGGTATAACTATTACTCCTATTAGCGCTCCTGTTAGGGCAATGTATAAGCCAGCTACAAAGGGGAAACTCCTTAGCAAGGGTATCCAAAGTACAGGCAATATTAGTACTATACCCGTTGTTATTCTTCCTACCTTTACATAATGAGATTCTGGAGCACCCTTTTTTATGAATCTTCTATAAACATCTATAGTCCATAGGGAAGATACCGTATCTGCAGTACCTCCTATATCTGCGCTAGCAGCTACAAAGGCAGCTACCGCAAACCCTATTAAACCTACTGGCAATACATCTCTAATGAAGAAGAAAAGCACCTGGTCTGCTGGACCGGTAAAGCTTCCAGGAGGATATACATATCTTCCTATTACTCCAATTATGGAGAAAGGCATGACCCAAGCTATCCATAGTGGTACATTCGGTATCATCAAGCCCAATCTTGATTGCCATTCACTACTTGCACTCAAACTCTTTGAGACATATTCCTGATTTATTATGCCGTAAGGTAGGCATATCAGAAAGAATCCGAGTAAAGAGAGCCAGTTAGGCAATCCAGCCACTATATCTCTTCCAAAGGTTACAAACCTAACTTCTGGCCATACTTTAGCCCAAAAGGCATCCCATCCTATTGAGCTTATCACTAAGGATAGAGTAGTCCATCCAAAGAAGATTCCTAGAATCATGGTGTAAATCTCTGAAGCACTTACAGCAAACATTCCTCCCATTATAGTCATGAACCCAGATATGGCCACAGCTAATAGAACCCCTTCCCAGAATTCTGTTCCTACTACATGCTGAAAGAGAAAGGCCATTCCTGTTATAGCACTAGACATAACTACGGTTCTCTGTAGCATCTGAAGCCAGGCTCCCCATTGTCTCATAGCTAAGTTATATCTTCTCTCAAGCCAACTGGCATTGGTTATTACTCCCTGCCTCCAGAGGGATGGTATTATGTACATAGAAAGAAGAAAGGAACCAGCTACACAGGAAGGAACAAATAGGAATAAGCCTGCCAATCCAAAGTTATAGCTTAATCCAGCAGGAACTTGCTGATCTCCAGCATCTAGAGCAATGGCAGCTAAGCTAAATCCTACAATCCACCACGGCATTACTCTACCAGCTATAAAGTAGTCTTCTGTGCTCTTTATGAATCTCTTAAAGAAGTATCCATAAACTGCTAATCCTCCAAGATAGGCTGCTAGTACAACCCAGTCTCCTAAGAGTAGACCTCTTGCCATACTATTACCTACTAAAAAGGTTTATATAAACTTTTTTGTTTATGAAATTTTATGATAATAATTATAACAATAATAATACAAACTTGGGATTCTTTAAAAGAAATCAAGTAACTACTTAGAGAATACCAAGTGAATTAGGTGTATAATGTCAACTAACCTCTTAAACATCAATTTGTCCTTTTACTGGGCTTAGGTGATTAGAGCTGAATATATTGAATCCATCTAATAAGTGTAAACATAACCACACCTAGGCTTTAACTCTCTTTAAAATTCCTCTTTTATAAAGATTAGGAAGAAAATTTTATTTTTAAGTAAGGAGGTAAGAAAATATTTTCTGCTCTAAGGTTATGTAGCTTAGTATAATAAATATGGGAAGCATAGGCATCAAGTATTCCCATAAAAGTTTCAAGTTATGTTAAAGATTTCGTTTGGTATTACAAAGAAGAGGATGTTAAATCTTTAAATTTCCTAAAAGAGCTAGTTGAAAGTTTTTATGCTGTGTTGCGTGACTTAGGTTTTTGCTCTGAGGGGATAGGTGCGGATATTAATTTTTGTGGCTTTTGCCTTCACCGGCTTTCATATGGCTAGGGATTGGGCTGGTTACAATGAGGCTTTGGTGAGGCGAGGTGAGGTTCTCCTAGACCTCAGCCTCCTCAGAGGCTGGAGCAGCGAGCTGGAGGAGATGAATGCTGGTAAGGAGG
>JARVJX010000033.1 GCA_029775995.1 Nitrososphaeria archaeon
TCATAGACTTCAAGAAAGTCCAAGCTAAGAAGAAGCTCACCACGCCTAATAAGCCTCTCATCAACAACAGACCAATACATAGATTAAAGCAAGACATAAGAAACTTAAAGAATTAAGCCACAAAGCAATAATGGTTAAAGATATATTAAAAAAGAAGATATCTAGAAGAGAAGCCATATCTACAGGAGCAAAAATTGGTATAGCAGCTGGAATAGCAGCAGTAGCAGCTGGTGTAGGAGGCTATTTTGGAGGTTTATCTTCAGCTCCTACTAGAGAGGTAACAAAAACTGTACCAGGAAAAGAGAGAACAGTAACTCAGACTATTAAAGAGACTATAACTCAAACGATAGCAAGCCCGGCTCAAACTATTACACTTACACAAACAATAGCCCCAGAAATTCCAACGGGGCCTATTAAAATTGGTGTAAATGGACCATTTACAGGTCCTGCAGCTAGAAGTGGAGCCGATATAAAGAATGCTACAATTTTAGCCTTTGAAGAGAATGGTAATAAGTTATTGGGTAGACCTGTAGAACTAATCTTTTTAGATGATCAATCTAAACCAGAAGTAGGAGTTAGAGCTGCTGAGGATGCTGTAGCAAGAGAAAAAATTCAATTTATCTTAAATGGATGGCACAGTTCAGTAGCAGTTGCCCTAATGGATGTTGCTGCTAAGCATAAGCTCCTATCCTTTGGTCATCTTGGAGCAACAAACGTGGTCATTGAAAAATTTAAAAAAGATCCGGAGAAATATAAATACTGGTTTAAAGGATGGCCTACTCCCGATAAGCAGGTTATGGCAGATATAGAAGCTGTGAAAAGGATAGTTAGTAAGGGCTTGTGGAAACCAAAAAATAATAAGTTTGCTGTATTAATAGAAGATACTGACTGGGGTAGAAGCTGGGGAGAAGCCTTTAAGATGTTCGCTGAACAAGCAGGATGGACAAGTGTATCTTTTGATATATTTAAGCCTGAAGAAACCGATTTTGCTCCTATAATAACTAAGTATAAAGCACAAGAAGTATCTTTAATTGGTATGACATCCACCTTTGAACCTCCAACAGCGTCTTTCTTAAAACAGAGAAGGGAGTTAGATCTTAAGAGCCTTATATTCCTAGATGGATTAGCTTGGCTAGCTAACTGGTATGAAATTACTGGTGATGCATCAGATTATATATTAGATGGGCAGCAATCAGTATGGGCTAAACCAGAATCTAAAGCTTTTAGGGATAAGTTTAAACAGAAATTTGGTTGGGATCCTACACCAGCAGCTGCTGGTCTTGAATACGATTATGCAAGAATGTTTATAGATGTTGTAGAGAGGGCAGGTACCCTAGATACTGAAAGATTAATAAAATTGCTTGAGGTAGCTGTATTTGAAAAGGGAGTTGTAATGGACCGTTACAAAATGGATCCATCTACACATGAAGTAGTAGTAGGAGAAGGTTGGTTTATATTCCCTGTTGTTCAATATCTTAAAGGTGAGATGAATATAATTTGGCCAGAGAAACAGGTTACTAAAGAGTTTCAATTACCTCCCTGGCTTGTATAATGCTTGAAGTTGAGAATATATTAGTAAGATTTGGGGGCCTTAAAGTCTTAGATTCAGTATCCTTTACTACTGTAGGGAATAAAGCATTTGGTATAATAGGACCAAATGGTGCAGGTAAAACTACACTCTTTAATGCAATTAGTGGGTTAATAAAGCCTGAGAGTGGAAATATCAAATTTTTAGATAAAAAGATAGATGGATTAAGTCCTCATAAAATAGCTAAACTAGGAATAGGAAGAACATTTCAGATTCCCAAATTATTTTGGTCACTATCAGTCTTAGAAAATCTTTTAGTACCCCCCACTGATTTAAACCATTCTAACTATGAGTTTGCAAAGGATATCCTTAAAGAATTAGATTTATATTCTTTAAAGGATAGGCCCGCTCAAGAATTATCAGGTGGTCAGCAGAAGCTATTAGAATTTGGAAGGGCCTTAATGCTTAAACCAAAATTACTTTTACTTGATGAGCCCTTTGCAGGGGTAAATCCAGCTATAATTAAGATTCAATTAGGTATGATAGAAGAGCTCGTTAAAGAGGGAAAGACTATAATAATGATAAGTCATAATATTCCTCCTTTGATGGAGATATCTGAAAAAGTGATAGTTCTTAACGCTGGGCAAATAATTTCTTACGGTTCCCCCAAAGAAGTTAGTGAAGATCCAAAGGTTGTTGAGGCTTACTTAGGAAAAAAGTAAAATGCTTGAAGCAATACAACTTACAGCCAGTTATGTTAAAGGTTTACCCATCATTAAAGATATAAATTTAAAGGCAAAGGAAGAACAGATTACAGCAATAATAGGACCAAATGGTGCAGGTAAGTCCACCTTGCTAAAAACCATTTATGGTTTTCTTAAACCTGAAAATGGTAAAGTTATACATAGAGGAGAGGATATAACTGGTAAAGCTCCTTATACTATGCTTACAAGAAAAATAGGTTACGTATTTCAAGGTATGGCAATATTTCCTTTAATGAGCGTACAAGAGAATTTGGAATTGGGAGCCTGGATTAAAAGGGAAGAGAAGGGTTGGCTTAAAAAGGCTTTAAATAGAGTCTATGATAAACATGAATTTCTTCTTAAAAATAGAAAAAAGAAGGCAGGGGATTTAAGTGGGGGTCAACAAAAGATATTAGAGTTTGAAAGGGTTAAATTATCTGAACCCTGGACTTTACTATTGGATGAACCTACAGCAGGATTAGCACCAAAATTGGCTTACGAAGTATATAAAGAAATAGAATTCTTAAAAAAAGAAGGTTTTACAGTAATATTAGTTGAGCAAAATTTAGAGAGGGCCATATCTTTGGCTGATTATGTTTATGTTCTCGAATTGGGGAAAAATAAAGAGGAAGGTAATAAAGAAAAGTTTCTTTTAAATTTAGAGGTATTAATAAGGGATTGGTTACGTTTAGGAAGCAAATCTAAAGATTAATCTACTTTAAGCCCTTCTTTAAAAAGATCCAAATTCCACTAAGCCCCTTTGGAAAGACTATGAGTATTAAAGCTAACAACCCACCCATGATTATCATTCTAATTATAAGAAGAGGTCTTAAGTATTGAAAAATGAAAGTTAAGATAAAGGAGGAAAAGATTGCCCCCCACAAAGTTCCTCTACCTCCTATATAAGCTAAACTTACTATATATACTGTTTGAAATGTAGAAAAAATATCTGGGTCTATTATTCCTATCCAATGGGCATAAAACCACCCCATAAGACTTCCTATAGAACCAGATATCATGGAGTTTAGGATTTTATATTTTGCAATATTTATTCCCAAAACTGATGTAGCAATCTCGTCATCTTTAATAGCCCTAAAGATAAGGCCCCATCTAGACCTTACTAGAAGGTACATAACAATAATTGAGATGGAGGATAGTGCTAAAATAAAATAGTAAAGAGAAAAAGCTGATACATCAGTAAAGTCTACAATTAAATTGCCCAATTTTATATTAGGTAAATGCTCTACAAGTAGCCCTCTATACCCTTTAGTAATTTCTTCTAAATTTGCTGTAGTGAACCTAAGAGTCTCAGCAAAAAACCAAGTAACCATTGCAAAGTAAATTCCCACTAATCTTCCTGTTAAAAGGCCTATTATGAAACCTATAAACGCTCCAGAAAATATAGCTATTAGAATCCCTATCCATGGAGATAAACCGTAATTTGTAGCTAAACCTGTAGCATAAGCACCTATTCCAAAGTAAGCTGCAAAACCAAAATTCATAAGTCCTGCATAACCCATGGAAAAATCAAAGGCTGCTCCTAATGTTCCAAATAAAAGGGAAGAGATGAAGAGGGTTGTTATGAAGCTGTTATTAATTAATGGGGGAATAAAAGCTAAAATAAAAAATGGGATCAATACTTTTATAGTTCCTTTAGACATAACGAACCCTCTTACCAAAAAAACCTGTAGGCCTAATGATCAAAACTATTATGAGTAAAGCCAGAAGTATTACGCTATTCCATCCTTCCTCTGTATAAAATATAGCAAAGGTTTCAATTATTCCTACAAAGAACCCTCCAAATATAGCACCATGAATATTACCTAACCCACTAAGTATGACTACTATAAAGCTCTTCAATAATGGATTAACTCCAACAGTAGGATAAGCACCGGCAAAGGGTAAAAGTAACACTCCAGCTAGTGAGGCTAACATAGAGGATAAACCAAAGGTTAGCGTATATATTTTATTTTCATTTACCCCTAAACTTTTTGCTGCTTCTTCATTTTGTGAAACTGCTCTTATAGCTTTACCTAAAAAGGTGTAACTAAGGAAGTACCAAAAAATAAAAATAGCGAGTAAACTACCAAATAAAATTGCAATTCTATCTATTGTTGTAGATATTTCTAAAATTTTAAGGGTAGAAGGATTCCAAAGGTACGGTATGCCTCTATAAACTGGGGTCCAAAGAGCTAAAGCTAAATTTTGCAGCATTACTGAAAGTCCTAATGTCAGAACAAAAGAATCAATTATCCATTCCTTTCCACTTCTTAAACGTAGAGCAGAAAAGAAAGTTCTAGATATTCCAGCTCCTAGGATAAATGAAATACCTAGGACTATAAAGGTAGATATAAATGAAATAAGAGGATTAATACCAAGGAATGTGAGTAAAAAATATGATATATACGCTCCTAACATGAAGAACTCACCATGGGCAAAATTAACTATACGCATAACTCCAAAAGTTAATGACAAACCTAGGCTCATAAGAGCGTATATACTTCCCCTTAAAAGGCCTAACCATAATAGCTGAGCTATAATTATAGGATCAATTACCATTGTTATTACTTTTTTTAAAATACCTTTTAAAGTTTTTGTAAATAATGGCCATGACAGAAAAGTATCTTTAAGCTTCTAAATGCAGCTCAATAGATAATCTATCATAAGGTATGAGAGACTGGCAATAACATTTCTCGGTTTAATCTACCTTGCTTCAATCATGATATTATGCTGGGTTTTGAAATATTCATTTTCTGGTCATTTTTAATTTTCATTCTTATTTATATTGAAGATTTTTATAATTTAAACCTGCTAGGGGATAATAGATTAAAAAATTTAGATTCTTTATCCTCTAAAAGTTCTTTGACTATTTTGCCTGTTATAGCTGCTAAAGTTAATCCTAATCTACAGTGACCCGATGCAATTATAAGGTTTTTATAAGTAGTGTATCCCACTAATGGTAACCCGTCAGGTGTACAAGGACGTGAACCCATCCAACGTTCTTCCAAATTTAATTCTGAGATGGTATCTATATAAAGGGACGATTTTTCCTTGAGGAGATTATATAATGATTTATCCTCTTTATCTTCAGGTTTAGTTAACTCAAATATTCCACTTATTTTAAAGTTACCTTGAACTCGTTGAGATATTGCTATTCTGTATTCTCCACATATTACAGGTTTTCTTAATTTTTTTAGGATAGGGTTAGTTAATACTGTATAACCTCTTCCAGCAAATATGGGAATTTTTAAGTTTATATTAGCTAAAAGTTTTGGAGTATATGCACCACAAGCTACTACAAAATTATCAGCTAATATTTCTTCTCCATTTAGCTTTGCAGAAATAACCTTATCTTTAAGAGTTCTAAAACTTTTTACATTTCCATTAACTATTTTAATACCTTTCCTCGTAAGTAAATTCCTTAAACTTATCATTAGTTTAGCTGGATCTAACCAAGAATCATCCTCATAAAATATACCGCCATATATATTTCTCTTTAATAAAGGCTCTTCTTCAATACATTCAGAAGCAGATCTTACATTTACTTTACCTAAATATTTTTCAATCTCTTTTATATCTTCTTCAAAGTTTGCCTTATTTATGTAAACTTCTAATATACCTGTTCTTTTAAAATCTACATCCAATTTCTCCTCTATTATTATCTTCTCTGTTAATTTAGCACTCTCTAAAGCCATCTCTCTTATTATATTTAATGAGTTTACAAGTTTATCTTTAAACTTAATTAACATTACCATATCTGGATAAAATTTTTTCAAAAGAAAAACGAATCTAAGTTTAATAACCTTGTTTAAACCTAAAATTATTCTAATAAGGCTAGAAAAACCAAATATATTGGGCATAGGTGCCCCAAAGCTAGGAGCTATTAACCCTGCATTACCCCAAGAAGCTGCTTTTTTAAGATTACCATCAGAGATTAAAATTACATTATAATTTTTGTTTAGCATATAAGCTGTTAAAAGTCCAACTATCCCACCACCAATTATTAAAACTTCTGTTTTTTCCATCTTTAAGAGCATATGGTTTGACTTTGTTCTCTCATAAATAGAGGTAAGTAGTATTTACCTCCTGCTCCTTTTCCACTTATACCTGATGATTTCCAACCCACAAAGGGTTGAGCTCCAACCATAGCTCCTGTTGTAGCACTTCTTGCTCTATTAACGTAAAGTACTCCAGCTTCTATTTTATTTAAAAATTCCTCTATCTCCTTCTTCTCGTTACTATATAAACCAGCTGTTAACCCATATTCAACATCATTACATAAATTTATAGCTTCATTAAACTCACTATATGCTTTTACTACTAATAAAGGTAAAAATAACTCCTTTTTCATTATCTCATGATCTACCTTTAAATCACTAACTATAGTAGGCTCAACATAAAAACCATACCTTAGCTCATCCTTAACGATATAATTTCCTCCAAATAGGATCTTACCATCTTTCCTCGCTATATTAATATATTTTAAGTATTTCTCGTAGGCAGAACTATTTATTAATGGACCCATGAAGGTGTCCCTTTCTATTGGATTACCTACTTTTAATTTGCTCGTGAATTCTATTAACCTATTAACAAACTCATCGTATATTTTTTTATGAGCGTATACCAGAGAACAGGCACTACATTTTTGACCAGAATAACTAAAGGATGCTATTGCTATCCCTTCAACAGCTTTATTAATATTTGCTGTAGGGGTTACTATGGCTGGATTTTTTCCTCCCATCTCTGTTATGACAGGCTTTTGTTTCTTAGAATTTGCTTTAGAATATATGCTTAAGCCTACTTCTTTTGAACCAGTAAATACTACCCCATCTATTTTATCACTATGGATAAGAGTGTCTCCAACTATATTACCTGGGCCAGTTACAAGATTTATTACCCCTTTGGGTAAGTTTGCTAACTCTAATATCTCACATAATTTATAAGCCATCAATGGTGTATCACTGGAAGGCTTTAATACCACTGTATTCCCTGTTATCATCGCTGCTGAACACATTCCAGTAGTTATAGCTAAAGGAAAATTAAAGGGGGCTATAACAGCAAATACTCCATAGGGCTTTAAAACACTATAACACCTTTCATCAGGATAAACACTAAACATCTGTTTAATATAACCTTCGTTTATTTCCATTTCATAAGAGTAATATTGTAGAAAGTCTATAGCCTCATCCACTTCAGCAATAGCTTCATATCTATTTTTACCATTCTCATATGTTAACAAAGTAGCTAATTCATATTTCTTTTCTCTCATTAACTCCTCTGCCTTTTTAAATATTCTAATTCTTTCTTTATAATCTAATTTGCTCCATTCTGCAAAAGATCTTTTAGCTGCATGGATGGCTTGAATTACATCCTCCTCCTTACCCACTGGAAATCTAGCTACTATTATCCTTGCATCTATTGGAGATAGATCTCTAAAAAATATATCTTGAGTTATTCTTTTACCATCTATTATCATTGAGTATGTTTTCCCTAATTCCTCCCCTATTAGTTTCAACTTCTCTTCATATCTTGTATGAAAGATAGATTCTTTATCTGTAGCTAAAAGATTAAAATAAGTTAGTTCATTTTTAAACATCAAAACAAATGTATACTTATATCTTAAAAACTTTATGAGTATTATCTTTTACATTCTATTTTCTTTTTTATTAGTAAAATTGGATTCCTTATAGTAAAGGATCCTTACTAACTTTAGCTTCATACATATTTCCTAAGTAATATACTTCAACCTCTTCACCTTCCTTTGAATAATCTATAGGTAGATAAGCATACATCACGCATTTTCCTACTGTGTATCCATAATTGGCACTATTAACATAGCTTATCACTTTACCATCCTTTATTATTGGCTCCTTTCCTAAAACAACTTTATCTTTATCATTTAAAGTTATACAGCATAACTTTTTATTAATACCTTTATCTTTTATTCCTTCCAACGCTTCTTTACCTATAAATTTTTCTTTATTTAACTTTACAGCAAATTCCAATCCTGCCTCAATAGGATTATATTCTGTGCTAATATCATTTCCCCATGATCTATTTCCTTTTTCTAATCTTAAAGAATCTAAGGCTCCCAACCCAGCTGGAATAAGCCCAAAATCTTTTCCCTCTTTCCATAAATTATCCCATAGAGATAGACCAAATTCTGTAGGCACATAAAATTCCCAACCCATTTCCCCTACATAGGATATATTTAATGCTAGAGCTTTTGTAATTTTTAGCTCAACCTTTTTAGCTGTGAGCTTTGGGAAATCTGAAAAACTTTCTTTACTTAACCTCTCTATTAAATCCCTAGACTTTGGACCATATAATCCAATACAACAGTAAAAAGATGTTAAATCTATTATTTGAATCCCTTTCCTTAAGTTCCTACTTATCCAAGATAAGTGTTGCAATCCCATGAAGGAGCTAAGTAAAAGTAAAAAGCTATCTTCATCCAATCTGGTTATAGTTAAATCGCCAACTATTCCTCCTTTTTTATTTAACATTAAAGTATATGTAACTTTCCCTATGGGCTTATCTAAATTATTAGTGGTTAAATATTGTAAAAATTCTAAAGCATCTTCCCCTTTAACTAAGATTTTAGTTAAAGGAGTAAAATCGTAGATAGCTACTCCTTCTCTCGTAAGTTTATGTTCTACACCCTGAATAGGTGACCAATATTTAGCCTCCCATCCTGAACGCTTATGGTAATCTCCATATAATAATTTTTCATTACATTTAAACCATTGAGGTCTTTCCCAACCACCTACTTCAAAAAATTCCGCACCCAATTCTTTAAGTCTAAAATGAAAAGGACTTAACCTTACATTCCTATGCTCACTACTTTGTTCTAATGGGTGTACTATAGCGTATATCTTTCTATATTGTTCAGCACCTCTTAAATTGATAAAATTATCTGTTAATTGATATGGATGAAATCTATTAATATCACATTCCCTTAAATCCCACTCACTAAAACCGTCTATCATCATTTCAGCTATGGCTTTACCAACACCACCAGCATGGGTTATCCATACAGCTAAAGCAAGCCATACTCCTTTAATATCTTTAAATTCTCCCAATAGAGGAAAACCATCAGGTGTAAAGGAAAATACCCCATTGATCTTATGATAAATATCTGCCTTCTTTAGAGGTGGCATCAGTTCTATAGCAGCATTATAACCCTTTTCAAAATGTTCAGGAGTAAATTCTAAGGCAGTTGGTATATCTCTCTGTGTATATGAAGGTAAATCTGAGGGGTTTAAAGGTAAAGGGTTATGATAATAAGAACCAATACCGTAAGAATCTTTAAAGTTTCTAAAGTAAATGGATCTATCTTGATGCCTTAAAACAGGATGAATTGCTTCTCTTTCTTCTCCCTTTAGCTCTTCTATGGGTCCTACCCATACAAAGGGATGTTGCATAGGTACTAAAGGTATTTTTAAACCTATTTTAGAGCCTAATAAAGGTGCCCAAACGTTAGTACAAAGAATAACTTTTTCACATTTCATATTTCCCCTTGATGTAATAACCTCTTTAACTTTACCATCAAAAGTCTTAATATCTAAAACCTCAATATTTCCAAAAAGCTTACCTCCCTTTTCCTCAACTTTTTTACCCATAACTTCAATAGCCCAGGTTGCCTTTGCTACACCGTCTGAAGGAACGTAAAAGCCAGCATAAATCTTATTGGAATCTATAAGGGGTATCTTATCCTTAACTTCTTCAGGATTTATTATATCTGCCCCTTCTATCCCATAAGATTTAGCTAAACCTAGTTTGTATTTTAGATAATCCCATCTTTCTTTAGTATAAGCTACTTCAATTCCTCCAACCTTATAAAAGCAAGGATTACCATTATAAGTTAAATTTGATAAAAGATTAACGGTATATTTAGCGAGGTTACTCATAGTCTTAGAAGGATTTGTTTGGAATACTATACCGGGGGCATGATAGGTTGATCCTCCAGCTTTAAAGATTTTGCCCATCTCAACTAACACGATATCATTTATTCCTTTTAAAGCTAAATGATAAGCACAACTTAAACCTACTATACCTCCACCTATTACAATTACTTCAGCCTTGTCAGGTAATTCTACTTTTTGCATAAAAAACAAACTTTAAAGAAACTTTTAAATTTTTCTGTATTTATATTCATTTTTCTCATAATAGAAGCTTTTTTGGGCTTTAAAGACTTAAGAGTTATTTAATAAATAAGATTTTTAACATAAAGCATATAAATTCGATTTAATTTTAATATTTAGTTGAGATTAAAAGATTGGTTAAAGGGATTCACATCTAAATTAAATTTAGAATCGAGAATAGGCGAGGGTTATATACAGAAAAGGGAGGAGAACGTAGATAGAATATTCTTTGCTACAGATATACATGGTTCAACTATTTGTTGGAAAAAATTTATAAATACTAATAAATTTTTTAATGCTAATATATTAATACTTGGAGGAGACACCACAGGCAAAGCTATAATACCTATAGTTGAAGAAGGTGAGAGTTTTAGTCTTCAAGAACCTAATGGTAAGAAAATTATAGTAAAAGATAAAAACGAATTATATAAAAGGATGGAATATTTATCCAATTATGGGTACTATCCTTACATAACTAATAAGGAAGAATACAAGGAGCTGGAAAGTTCAAAGGAGAAACTTAATGGGTTATTTATAAGATTAATGAAAGAGAGGATAAAAGAGTGGATAAGGTTAGCTGAAGAAAGGTTAAATGGTAAAGAAGTATTTTGTTATGTTTGTCCAGGAAACGATGATCCATTTGAGATAGATGAAGCTTGGAAGAGTTCTAGTATTATAAACGTTACGGAAGGAAAAGTAGTTAAAATAAATAAAATATATGAAATGGTAAGTACCGGTTGGACTAATCCTACTCCTTGGAGAACACATAGAGAAACTACAGAAGAAAAATTGGAAGTTATAATAGATCATATGGTTAATAAGGTTAGAGATATGAATACTACCATATTTAACATTCATGTTCCTCCTTATAATTCAGGTTTGGATGAAGCACCGGAGTTAGATGAAAATTTAAAGCCTAAATATGGAGGAAGATCTTTTGTACCTGTTGGGAGTAAAGCTGTAAGGAAGGCTATAGAAAAGTATCAACCTCTCTTATCCCTTCACGGTCACGTACATGAATCCATGGGGGAAAGGAAAATAGGTAGAACTATAGCCGTTAATCCAGGTAGTTCTTATATGGAAGGATGGTTACAGGGAGTTATTATCGATATTGATGAGAGAGGAATAAAAAGGAGGGTATTTATTACAGGATGAAATCAAATTTAAGAAGAATTAAGATCTTTATACAGGTTTCAGTGTAGAATAGAGCAGTAAGACTGTGGACAATAGGAGGAAAATAAATTTAAGCTCTTTCTTACCAAAAACTTTTATATCGTTTATTCTTATACTTCTTTGATGAGTGGTGGAGGTTCATTCTTCTTAAGAAGTGCCACAGGCTTAGTAAGAGAATGGTCCTCTTATGATGCTTGGATTTATGCCTTTCTCTCTGTTAACTTAGTAACGCTAGGATTTTATATTTGGACCTTTAACTCCTTTATTCCTTTAGGGAACCCAATTCTGGGTACTTTAATTGCCATGATCTTTTTAACTTTACAAAATATAGTATATGCTACTTTAATAGGGTCTATGCCTAGAGTTGGGGGGGACTATATTTGGCAAAGTAGAATATTAAGTGGTTTTTGGGGCTTTTTCTTAAGTTGGCCAGGTTGGGTATTCATACTTTGGCTTTGGGTACCCCTTTATGGTAACATGATATCGTGGTTATTGGCATCACCTTTATCAGCTTTAACTGGTAATATATCTGCAGCTAGGTGGTGGTCCTCCCCAGATGGACAATTTGTAGCCTCTCTTGTAGTTATAGCTTTTGCTTTCTTTTACGTTGCTGTTGGTATGAAATGGTATGCAAGAATACAAAAGGCCTTATTTTACGTTTCCTTAGTTGGAACAATACTCTTCTTAATACCCTTATCCACTATAGACTCTAAGAGCTTCAGCAGCATATTTAATTCTTATATGGGCAAATGGTTAGCAGGTGAAGGTATAACCTATGAGGGAATAGTTGATACCGCTTTACATGATCCTAATTTTGGAGTAGGTGAGTTTGCAAGTTTGGTGAGTCTTAATTTTGGACCTAGCTTCGCTTTAATACCCATGTTACTCTTTTGGTTAATGTGGACAGTTTGGGGGGCAACTTTATTTGGTGAGGTTAGAGGAGCTGGAAATCTTAAGAGGGTATTTTGGGTCTTTCAATGGGCCCTATTAGCAGGGGGTTTTGGAGCTATAGCGTTATGGTTATTATTTTCCAAGAGTTTTGATTGGACCTTCTACAATTCTATTAACTATCTATATTACGTAGGCTCAGGAGATTTACAATGGTTATCTTCACCTACTTTCTTAGCTGGTATATTATCAGGTACTCCTTTAGCTCTATTAATGGTTATACTTATGTCAGCCTGGTTCTTTTCTTGGTCTGGCACTGTATTTTTATCATCAACTAGAGTAATATTCGCATCGGCTTTTGATAGAGCTTTTGCAAAGGCTTTTGCTGATGTTAAATTTAGATTTAATACTCCTATAAATGCTCTATTATTAATGGCTATCCCTTCTATACCTATAACCATACTCTTCTTCTACCTACCTGGATTTAAAGTCCTTACTCTAGATGCAACCTTTGCCATCGCCATAGCTTACTTTGGTTCTACAATAGCTTGTATGCTCTTTCCCTTCAGAAGACCACAACTTTTCAACATGAATCCCTTATCTAAATATAAGATTGGCTCCTTTCCTTTGGTTTCTATACTAAGTGGAATATATGCTGCATTCTTATTGTATATATTCTGGTTATGGGCTGCAGATCCAATATATGGAATTAATAATCCTATGTCTGCTATATTTATGATAGGATTATATATCCTAGCTGCCATTTTGTATATATCCTTTAAAACTTACAGAAAAAAGAAGGAAGGTATAGATTTAGGTAGAATTTATCAAGAAATACCTGTGGAGTAGTTAAACTTCTTCAGGTTCATAATACCATTTTACCTTTTCTCCTATCTTTGATCTTAACTTCCAGCTAAAGGATTTAGGATAATCTTCAATGGTTTTAGATAAAGAATCTATGCGTTCTAAAACTATCTTTATATTTGCACCGATATTAAAATTAATTAAGTAATTCTTTATTTTATCTAGTGAATCTTTAACAGTTTTATATAAACCCCATTGTTTACTACATAATTCAGCTATATAATTTGCCTCTGATCCTTTAAATTCATAATCTAAAAGTAAGGCTATGGAATCTAATACATCCCTTTCACTAGATTTAACAATCTGAAGTTTAGATAATAAAAGATCTGAAATAGGTAAAGTTGGATAACTTAAATCTAGCCTATTACGTAAATCCCATTTATGACACATCTCAAAGAAATCGTAAAAGTAATCAACCCTTCTACAGCTCTCTTTATTAAAGTACATGGATCTATAGGAATGAAGTACATTATATCTTTCGTTGGGTATATAACCCATATCTTTCATAAATTTATCAATTTTACCACTTTGACTCTTTAAACCTACTAAATCTATATCTTTATAGTTTCTCTTAAAAGGTTCCTTCTTAGCACTTTCTGTAGCAAACCAGATGGCTATTCCTCCTATGAGTCTAATCTTTAAAGCTCTTTTATTTGCCTCTTCTATTAATTTGTCAGCTTCCATTACAGCATCCATCTTTTCCATTCTTAAATTTTAAAATAAGGAAGTAAATAAATTTTTAAATTTACACACAAAGCGGGGAAAAATTATTAAGGAAAATATTTAAAAAGTTCACCCTCTTATCTTTATGGTATGAGTTATAGATTTAGTATTTCCTTCCCTATAACTGTTGAGTTTGGTAATGGCGTTAGTAAAATTGTAGGTAATAGTGCAGATAAAAAAGGATGGAAGAATGCATTAATTATAACAGATAAGGGAATTATTAACGCTGGATTAATTAATAATGTAATTGAATCATTGAATTCTAAAGGTATAAAATATGATCTTTTTGATGAAGTTAAGGCAAATCCTACAGATGAGATAGTATTTAAGGCCTTAGAGAAAGTGGATAAAAAGGATTTTATCATTGCTATAGGTGGAGGAAGCTCCATCGATGTAGCTAAAGTAGTTGCAGTAATAACAAAAAATGGTGGAAAACCTCAAGATTATGAGATAAGGAAACCTGAGGATTTGTATGAAGAAAGAATCAAGAATCATCCATTACCTTTAATAGCAATACCTACCACTGCTGGTACAGGTAGTGAAGTAGACTTTTGGGCAGTAATAACTGATACTAATAGAAAGTTTAAAATGAGTTTAGGTCAATTGCCCCTTTATCCTGGAGCCCCTTACTTAGGAGCTAACTTGGCTTTACTAGATCCAGAGTTAACGTTAACTTTGCCTCCCTCACAGACAGCTTCTACTGGCATAGATGCATTATTTCATGCTATAGAAACTTTCACATCTAAAGGAAATCATCCCTTAGTAGAAGCTTTAGCACCTTACGTAATTAGGCTAATATTTGAGAATCTAACTATAGCTTATAAAAATGGAAGAAATTTAAAGGCAAGAGAGAGAATGCTCTTGGCATCCTCTTTAGCGGGTATATGTGAAAATTACGCGAATTGTGGCCTAATGCATGCTCTTGGAGAGCCTTTAGGAGCTTTATACGATAACTTACCTCACGGTATATGTTTAGCAGTTTTCTCTCCTCATGTTATGGAATTTAATTTAGATCAAATTATCTATAAATATTCTATAATAGCTCAAAGTATGGGTGAAGATATAAAAAATTTAGGTGGGGAAGAAGCAGCTAGATCAGCTATAAAAGCTATAAAGAGACTCATAATAGATTTAGGATTGCCTAGAAGTCTTAAAGAATTAAAAGTTAGAAGAGAAGATTTAAATGAAATAGTGAAAAGAGCCTATAGCACCCTTTATATTCCAGATAATCCTAAGCCTATTAGTCAATCTGATCTTTATGAAATAGTTAATAAAGCTTATGAAGGTTTTTAAGGAAATTTTAAATATTTAATTAAAACTTTAAAGAATAATTATTAAATAAGAGAGACTTTACTGGTAAAAGATCCTTTGAAGATATAAAAAATAAACTCTTAGCCTTCCTAATTTCTGGAGATTTAATAACTATGCCAACTACGAAGATTATTTTTGGAGGTTATAAAAAAGCTAGAGGCTCAGATTAATCTACTAGAACTTTACTCGGAGCCTTAATTTTACAGGAATATGAGAAATTTTCAGTATAGTAGAAGGATCTGCCTTTAGTTATGTAGAAAATTTATTTTTTATCTTCGCTCTTGCCTCCTTAGTGAATGATAAGTTATTTACTTCCTCTTCCGATTTTCATATATGGTTGGGAGTATACGTTTATCCTTAACCATTATGGATGGTG